>DESG01000127.1:0-1415 GCA_002361175.1 Lachnoclostridium sp. UBA3320
TCTTGACAAAGTGGTCCACTTTATGGTTAAATAACATAAAAAGCGGTAAGAGATTTTGGAAACAAGTAATTATTACAACACTATTTTTTGTTATTGCGTTTATCATAACAATAATTTTAGAAAATTTATTCTCAAAATACAATACAGGAACGATTGCGCTAAGAAGAAACAGTTGGCTAACATTGATAATATTTGCAATGTCTACAATACTATTACCTGCAATTACTGAGGAAACATTTTATAGAAAAAATATGATTTCTTTTCAGAATAAGGGAACACTCCTATGCACAACTTTATTAAGTATGTTTTTGTATGCTGTGGAACATTCATTAACGATATGGGGAATACTTTTAACTATGATATGGGCGTTACCTTTAAGTATTTCATATATAAAGACTAAAAATATATATGTACCAATGACATCCCATTTTATGGGAAATTTATTGGGAAATGGAATAGATGTTATTATGACAATCATTTCAATAGTATAGGTTCTGTAAAATTCAAATTTGTAGAATTGTAGCCAGCTAAAAATTTAATAGTAGCCATACATACAGAACGGCACACCATGACAGGAAATCAAAAAAAGGTTTCCTGTTTTTTTGCACCCATTTTTGGCATTTTGAAAAATCTCCCGTATTATCCCTAAAGTCGTATAATAGTTACTCAAAACGTATTTTACTTGGTTATTAGCATATAAATAATCTCAAAAAATGTTGATTTTACGCTACTTTTTAGCATTTTCCTGTTGAATTTTATTTGAGTATATATTATAATTTATATATACTCAAATAAAAGGAGGGTACCATGCCAGCAAAACCATCTGGGAAGATAAAAACTTCAACTGTCAAACAACTTCAAAAGAATGGAGATATCTACATTTTAGAGCGTAAAACTGTATACGACCCCGAGAAAAAATATACCAAAGTTCTTAGCACAAAGCTTATGAGCAAAATTCCAAAAGGTTCTGAAATTCCAGTTCCAACTCGCCCAAAGCGGAGCAAAAAGCCTAATTCAGACATAAAAACAAAAATTGTGTCAGCTAAAAGAACCCATGTCGGAATGATGGACATTATTGATTATATAGGAACTGCATCAGGTATTGATGATGCCATATATTCATCTACTGATAAAGCAACTGCTCAAAAGATTATATCCTTGGCAAGATATCTCCTTGCAACCAATGGTCAGTCCCTTCTGGGAATACAGACTTGGCAGTATAACCATCCGTTGCCCTACGAAGATGGTATTACAGAGGATGTATATCACAATCTTTTTGTACAGCTTGGCACTGATGAAAGCCTACAGCAGAGTTTTTTCATGCATCGCTGTGAGAACCTGCAAACAGGTGGCGCACTTGCATATGATTTCACTACCATATCCACTTATTCTGAGAATCAGAATGAGGCTAGATA
>DESG01000127.1:1739-12159 GCA_002361175.1 Lachnoclostridium sp. UBA3320
CAAGCAGGAAATCTTCCTGATGTAAGTTCTATTTCAAATGCATTAAAGCAACTGTCTGCATTAGGTGTCAATAAAACTGAAATAGTTACTGACAATGGCTATTATTCCGAACAAAATTTTTCGGAAATGCTACAGGCTGGCTTTGACTTCATTACACTTGCCAAAAACAGTGTCACATGGATTCGCACTGAAATAGATAAGCAACGTGATGCACTTGATAATTTTAAAAGTGTATGTCCGTTTGACCCGACAATACATGGAGTTTCCGTGCTACTTATGCACACATTTGAAAAAAAGCGTAAATATACCAACCATAAAAGCGGGACACAAAAAGGTAGTAGTGAAGAGTTTTCTCGCAGGATTTATCTCAACATATATTTCAGCCTTTCAAAACAGTTAGCTGATAAGACTGCATTTGAGGCGGATCTGTTTGAAATCAAGACACTGCTTGAAGCTGGAACTCCACTAAATGAGCTGTCTGATTCGGCTCAGGCAAAAGCGAAAAAATACTTCACACTCAAAAAATGGGGTAGCAAAATCACCGTTGTAGCCAATAACAAAGCTATTGCAGATGCCAATAGTTATCATGGGTATTTTGTCCTCGTTTCAAACAAGGAAAAGGATCCCTTTGAATGTTTGCGTAAATACCGTAGAAGAGAAACTATCGAGTCTTTCTTCAAAGCTGGAAAACAACATACTGATGGCACTCGGATAAGGGTGTGGAACGCAGATACCTTACGTGGTCGTATGTTTGTACAGTTTGTTTCACTTTGCTATTATGAGTATCTGAATGAAGAAATCAGAAAACTCAAAAAAACTCTTGGTCAAAAAAATGGTGACATATCTCATGATACCCAAACAATACTAGACAAAGAATTAAAACTAAAGTCATGGTTAAACAACACACCACTGTATCTCCAGCTTCAATGGTTCGATACAGTCGAAAACGTCAACGTATCAGTAAAACTTAAAAACCATAGGTGGACTACCGAGATTACCATGCGTGATGCTCTTTATCTAGAAAAACTCGGGGTCAGTCATGACTGAGGTTTTGAGTATATATTATACGACTTTTAGGTTAATATGGCAGGGAGAGTCCTTCTGTTAAACTATCACTAGGCTCTCCTTGTATAATTTCAATACAGCTATCACCAAGCCCAAAAGTTTCTTTCTTTTTTGGGCGGCATAAAGAAAGCTTTATGCCTGCCTTATCAAAAAGTGGTTTCAGATTGGTGAGCCAGTCGGCTTTGCATATTTCCCAATGTCTGCAATTTGCACATGGTTCACCTGTATCTGCAACCCTTTTATTAATATACTGATTGAAAAACGCTTCGATGTGTCTAGCAGCACATTCGGCTGTCCTAGAATGCACTCTAAGTATTTCTGTATGCTGGTTGTTGGTATTTTGGTTTAAAGTCACTTCCTTTGGCATAATTTTCTGTTTTCTCCTTTCAACAAATTTTGATAAAGTAAAATTTACTGATGAACTGTATATTACTTTTTTACATTACTGCTGACCCAATGGCTTCTGGTTCTGTTCTTAACTCTTGCTTTGAATCGCTTTCCCCTTTATATTGTAATTACAGGCTGTTGCAGCAGCCAAGTATATAGAAAGGAGAAACTACATATATGTCTGAATATGAACCACTAGAAATCAATGATATATTAAATTCTGTCAATGACTATAAGCTAGCTAGTTATTCATATGAAGTCATCTTAGACAGAATTAAAGAATTTGAAAGCACCCTTGATAGCAATCATGAAGTTGCTGTTAAGCTCGCATCTTTTGGACAAAGTATTACTATGTCAGTCACTGATATAGGGTATTCAAATCCAAGCACTATTGTTTTTTATGGATACATAGGAAAACAGAAGGCTACACTTATTCAACATATGAGTCAGCTTAATTTTCTTCTGCTGTCTGTCCCAAAATCTGACCCTGAAAAACCGCCTCACCGTATCGGCTTTGCTCCGTCCAGCGAAGATTAAGCAAGTCTATTGATACTGCTATTTTAACTAATTCTTTAGCTGCCCTAATATTATTCATATCTAGGGCAGTTTCTTCATCCAATAACGCTAAGGCACGTTCTAGGCATCTGTTACCAACTTGTTCCCAAAGACTTTCCTGTTCTTTTTTTTGCACCATCTTTTTTATTTCCTTTTAACAAATTTTGATAAAGTAAAATTTACTGATGAACTGTATATTACTTTTTTACATTACTGCTGCCGCCAACTGTGAATTTTAAAGTTTCTGCCTGTCCGCTAGTTCAGTCATATTTCTTTTTATCACGTCAATTCCCATTGTGTGTTAAGCCTGCCCAACATACTTAATAAAAGGTGTTGAATGGGTGTCTAATGGTTTATTTGGCATTTTAATTTTCAATCCTATAAGTTATAATTTTAATAAAGTCTATTATTTATGGACTTTATATGCAAAAAAATCAGTGGACTTATTACAAACATTAGATATGCTAATTGCCATTTCATAGCTTAATTTAATATTGCCTCTTTCTAACTCTGAAACCCATTGCTTGGACTTTCCTATTAAAGACCCTAGTTCTGATTGTGTTAATTTAGCGTCTTGTCTGGCATCTTTAACACGTTGAGAAATATTCAATGTAATAATGTCCATACTAGTCACTCCTTTCTGTCCATTTTTATTGGACATATTAGTAATAATCCATTATTTGTGGATTGTCAAGTATTTTGTCAAATTTTTTTTGGATTTTTATTAAATTATATTGTAAGTCCAAAATTTTTGGACTATAATTCATTTTAGGAGGTTAGATAATGATAAATAAAAGAATCAAGCAGTTACGAAAGGAAAGAGGTATGACACAAACAGAATTAGGTAACGAACTTGGTGTAATAAAACAAACTATTAGTAGCTGGGAAACTGGTGTTTCAAATCCAAGCAATGAAACATTGGCTATAATGGCAAAATTTTTTGGAGTAAGTGTAGATTATTTACTTGGAACAGAAAACTCAAGCAACCAGTTATCATCTGATATGAGGATAAATAACTCTTTTTCTAAACAGAATTATTGCTTTTTCTTTGATGATTTATTAAAAGATATCTTTATATCTAGGCTTAAAAAATCTCTAACAAAAAAAGAACTTTCAACAGATGAATTTTCTAAAATTATTTCCTTTGATACAGAAAAATGTGATGCATATCTTAGAGGAAAGTATGAACCTTTATTAGAAGATTTAATTGAAATATCTAAAGTACTTAATGTATCAACAGATTATTTGTTAGGTAAAATTGATGAACAAACAGAAAAAGCGTTGAATAATTTTCAACAACTAAATGAAGATAATCAAGATATAATAATAGGTGAAATTAAAAAATATCTGAAAGAACAGCGATATGATGAATTTGTTGCAACAGATGAAATATTGCGCAAGACAGGCACAGACAACCTTGCAAAATAATACCATTAGAACCATATCAAAGGGATAAGGAAGCCTAAAAATAAGCAACAAGGAGAATATAAAAATGTGGCAAAAAATCAAAATGGTAATTAAAAAGATGTTAGGGGTTTACTTGGGTATGATAACTTTTGCTTTGACCATTGCAGTGATATCAGAAATTATGAAGCACAATATTGGTGAGATGCTTCTCGGAATTGCCATGACAACATTTTTTGCCTTTTTGACTTATCTTTGCTTTAAAAAAACACAATCCAGAAATAATGTTATTACTTCTACACAATCCCAAAATGCTAACAATGGTAATGATATTGTTTCAACATTTGCTGCTACCTCACAAGAAATGTTACACAATAATGCAGATATTCCAAAGACAACCGAAGAATCAGTAAAATATTTAGGACCAAGAGATAATACTATTGTTGTGCAGACTGATGAACAAAATATTTCAAATGAAGAAATTTCACATAATGTTACTTTAAACAAGCCTAAACCTACACATAATCTAGATATAACACCTGTTACCTCACAGGAAATACAACAAAACAGTACATATTATAAAGAAACAACCGACAAAGTAACAGGATATGTAACAACAGAAAACATTATAACACAGAATGATGAAAAAGAAATTTCAGACGAAGACATTCCATACTTGATGCAGATAGGATATGAAAATGCTTTGAAAAAAGAAGATACATATCCAAAAAGGACTTCACGTGAAGAAGATTTATGTGTTAATTTTATGATGAATCATTCATTTGACATTCAACATCATGTAGATAAATTTGAAGAATTATATAGAAAAGCATACACTGAGCAAAATTTAGATTTAAAAATCGAAATGTTAAAACAAACTATTATTGAATATGAAAAAGCTAAAAAATGGTTTTATCGTACAAAAGGTGGAACAATATATTTTGAAGATATGTATGAACATCTTCATAATTCTAAAATTCCTGATTTTTCGTACATAGACTCCGTACAAGAATACTTAGATTATAATGTTCATAAAAAGGATGTAACAATACCTCAAATACTTTCTGCTATTGGAGATAATGGCATTATTCAAAAAAATATTTATGAATTTGTTGATTCTGATAAGTCAGATATCCAAAAAGTAATTCGTGAACTTGAATCTGAAAACAAAATTTTACGAGAAAAGAAAGGAAATTCTTATCTGCTTACACTTAAATGATTAAAAAACTTCAAGCTATTACCATATCCAATATAATCAATCATACTATAAAATCAAAAAAAGAAAGGACTGATATTATGACAGCTACAACATCCAGCAGTTTTGTAAAAAACTTTGAAAAAAATTGTGATGATATCGTGCAAAATTGTGAACCTGTCATCATCGCCCGTGATAATGGTAACAATGTCGTTGTCGTATCTCAAGCAGAATATGATAATCTTATCGAAAACCTTTATATTCGTCAAAATTCACATGACTATGCTCGACTACTCAAATCTATTGAAGAAGCTAAAGCTGGCAAGCTAATTACACTTGATATTGGTGACCAACATGATTAAATGTTTTACTGATGAAGCATGGGAAGATTACAGATTCTGGTTTATGAATGACAAAAAAATTGTAAAATGATGTTTATATATAGAGAATTTAAATAAACGTAACGAGTGAGGAGAAACCCATGTCACAATTTTTAAAGAAATTATGATGCTTTATTATAAATAATAACAAAAAGGATTAACAGTGATGTCAAAACAACAACTACTTGAACACATGATATCTAATGTACCAGAAAATAAATTAGATATTATTCTTGCATTTGTACAATTTGTTTTGAACGAAGAATTAGACATTAATAATGCTCTACTAAGTGAGCCAAGCCTTGCCAAAGACTGGCTACGTAAGGAGGAAGATGCTGCATGGAAAAATTTATAGCAGGCGATGTGAAAAAACTTGAAAACAAAACTGCATATTTGGAAAATATTAAGAAAGGACTGATATTATGCTAACAGCAACAGCTAATAACACTGTAGAAGATTTAGACAAAACATGTGAGTATTTTAGGTCAATATCCCAAAATTTACCAGATATACAAATTGACAAAAAGAAGCTTGGAGGTATGCCAGTCATTAAAGATACCAGAATACCAGTTAGTCTTATAATTGCATGTATAAAAGATGGAATGACCTTTGAGGATATTTGTAATGATTACGGATTGACATATAAAAACATACAAAATGCTATGGAATATGTAATTGAAATTTTAGATACTCCATATCAAGAGTAGGACGGTTGATTATGAAAATACTATTGGACGAAAATCTAACTCCAAAATCGAAAAATATTCTAGGAAAATACGGGCATGATGTAATTCATGTACGAGATAGATTTATTGCTGGTAAAAGTGATGAAGAAGTATTTGAACTTGCACAAAAAGAAGAAAGGGTATTGATAACTTTAAACGGAAAGGATTTTATTATTTTTATTCCGCCTGTAACCCTAAAGGAACATTATGGCTTTATATGGTTAAGAAAACTGCATGTAACTAATCTAAATTATATACCAATAATGGATAAAATTGGAATGTTTTTATCAGATAAAAACGTTCCAACAAAAAATACATATTATGTAGTTAAGAAAAAAGGTAATGAGTATGAAATAATTCAACAATATCCAAAAATACAATTTGACAAGTATGCCGATAGTGCTTACAAGCAGCTTCAAGTAATTAGTCAGGATAAGCAAAAGCGTCTGGAATATGAGGCAAGGGAAAAGGACTGGTTTTTATGAATGAAGGAGTAAGAAAAAGAGGTTCTACATGGTCATACTATTTTGACCTTGGAAAAGTAGACGGAAAAAGAAAGAAAAAAGAGAAAGGCGGTTTTCGTACCAAGAAAGAAGCAGAAGCAGCCCTTGCAGCAGCAATTAATGAATACAATCATGCAGGAAGGGTATTTGAGCCATCTGAAATCACTGTTGCAGATTATTTAGACCAATGGTATGAACTATCATGTAAGCCAAACCTTAAATATAATACACAGATTGGTTATTTGCGTATTATTGAGGGACATCTGAAACCAAAATTTGGAACATACAAATTAAAGGCGGTCAGCCCAGCAGTATTACAGGAATATGCCAACAACCTAAAAATGAACGGCTATTCAAAAAGTCACTTGGTGGGCATCCTAACAGTGTTCCAGTCTGCTTTGGATTATGCTATTGAACCACTGCACTATATTAACCAGAATCCTATGAAGATGATAAAATTCCCAAGAGTGGAACGCAAGCCAAGGGAACGTATCATATTGACGCTAGAAGAATGGGACTGCATCATCAACCGTTTTAAAGATACCAGATATTATATCCCACTTATGATTGGTTTCTATACAGGATTGCGTATTTCAGAAACTTTTGCACTCACATGGGATGATATAGACCTTGAAAACAGAACTCTGTCTGTTAGAAAGCAGGTTATAAAACGTAACTTTGGAGCTGATGTCCGTAAAGTTATAGAAAAGAAAGAAAAACGTGAACATCGTTCATCGTGGTACTTTACCACACCAAAAACTGAAGCTTCAGCAAGAACTATTCCCTTTGGAACTACTTTGTATAATGTTTTAAAAGCAGAACATGCTGCGCAGGTAAAAAACGAAATAAAGTATGGGGAGTACTATACAATCCATGTCCTTAAAAAAGAGCTAGATGAAAAGGGCAATGATATGTTCAGGATTATTCCTGTACAAAAATGCATTGAAAGCCAATTGCCCCGCATTAACTTGGTCTGTATTGACGAAAACGGTCAGTATACATCAACTGATTCTTTTAAATACTGCGCAAAGGTCATACATAAAGAACTACAGCTCGCTTTTGACTACCATTCTTTGAGACATACACATGCCACCATGCTGATTGAAGCAGGAGCAAATGTAAAAAATGTACAAGCACGATTAGGGCATACTAATATCCAGACTACATTGCAGACTTATGTGCATGACACTGAAAAAATGGGTGAACAGTCTGTTGAACTGTTTGAACAGATTACTTCTTCCAGAACATCTTAAAATTTGAATATATTTGCTAAAAAAGGGCTTTCTTACTGTTAGTTCAGCGTGTTCAGCCCTTTTTTTATTCTCCCCATGAATTTTCAAAATATGGGTGGCAAATCGGTGGCATTACTACCATTTTACATAATATTATTTTACATAAACCTTTATTTTATGCGACTTAGTAGACAAATAGTCTCCACATGTAAACAATGTGGAAACATATCTATACAGCAAATTCGTTCTACTTTATAGCCATATTCCTGTATTTCTATAAGGTCACGAACTAAACTGGTGGGATTGCAGCTTATATATATTATCCTATGCACTTTAGTGTATGCACATATCTTTTTTAATGCTTTAGGGTGTATACCTTCTCTTGGTGGGTCTAATATTATAAAATCAGGTTTTTCTTTTATTTCATCTATCACCTTTAGCACATCACCTGCTATAAATTCACAGTTACTTAACCCATTGTATTCTGCATTTTTCTTTGCAGCTTTTACTGCTTCTTCTACAATCTCTACTCCTGTAACCTTATTTACAATTGGTGCTATTATCTGTGCTATCGTGCCTGTTCCACTATATAAATCAAAAACTACTTTATCCTTAAAATTACTGCAATTTTCTAATTTATCATCTCTTTTTACATCTAATCCTAATACATAATCTCTTGCCTGTTTGTATAACACTTCTGCACCTTTTGTATTTGTCTGGAAAAATGAAAATACAGAGATTTTAAATTTTAATCCAAGTATATTTTCTGTAATCCAATCTTTTCCATATATAATACGTGTTTCATCACTTTTTACAACATCTCCAAATCCATCGTTTATAATATGAAGAAAACCTGTTAATGAACCCTCCAATTTCAAATTTTTTAATTTTAAACTCAGTTCATTTAAACCTGTATGATTTGTCTGTTCTGCCTGTTTTATTAATCTTGGTATTTTTTTAAGTTCTGTTTCCAGTGCAGATGTTGTTACAAGTGCAACAAGAATTTCGCCTGTTGAAACTGCTCTGCGTATAAGTAAATGGCGCAATATACCAGTATGTGTATTTTTATTATAATGTGCTATACCTATTTCGTGAAAATATTGTCTTACACAGTCAAGTATTATAGAATAATCATTGTGTATTATTTTACATCCTGATGAATTAACTATATCATATATGCTGCCTTTTTTATGAAGTCCTAGTGCAAGTGGTCCTCCTTTATATTCATCACCAAATGAAAATTCCATTTTGTTTCTATAATTCCAGATGCATGGGCTTTCAAGTATACCATCAAAAATATATGAATCTTTGTCTACAACGTTGTCTATCAATTTTAATACTTGGTTTTTCTTTAATTCAAGCTGTGTTTTATATGGAAGTGTCTGGTAATTACATCCTCCGCAAATACCAAAACATTTACATGCAGGTTCTTCTGTTTCTTTTGGTGATTTTTTCACAACACTTAAAAGACGTCCTTGGCATTTTTCAGAACGTGCCTTTTTAATTATATATTTTATTGTCTGTCCAGGTAATACACCTTTTACCATAACATGGTGCTTCTGTACAATTCCATTTTCATCTTCAAGATTTGTTACTACAACAGCTTTGTCTGGAAATGCAACTTCTTCTGCAATTCCTTCATAAACTTGTCCTTTTTTCATATACACTCCCAGTATTTATTAATTTCTTTACTTAGTTGCTATATTTCCAAGTACAGTAAGTTTATTAGCAAATTCGCCTATACTTGCAAGTGCATTACTTACTTCTGGCTCGTTTAAATTGCCTTCAACATCTACAAAAAATCTGTATTCCCAATTTCTATTTTCTATTGGTCTTGATTCAATTTTTGTAAGATTTAAACCATTATAATAAAAATTGGAAAGTAGGTTATAAAGTGAACCCGATTCATGTTTTATCTCAAATGAAAGACTTATTTTATTAGCACCAGATAAAAATATTTTCTGATTTGAAATTATTATAAAACGTGTGTAATTACTGCTTTCATAATTAATCTGTTCTTTTATTACTTGCAGTCCAAATAGGTCTGCCGCTCTTTTGCTTGCTATTGCTGCTTGCGTTTTGCTGCCATCTTCGGCAACTTTTTTAGCTGCTGCTGCTGTGCTTGAATATGTTTTTGCTGATATATTAGGATATTCTTCCAAAAACTTTGAACACTGCATAAGCCCTTGTGGATGTGAATAAATTGTTTTAATATCTTCAAGTTTTGTACCTGTTATACCCATTAATGCCTGTTCAACCTTAACAACATGCTCTGCAACTATTGTTACATCATATTCAAGAAGTAAATCATAAATATCTGTAATTCCACCCGTAGATGTGTTTTCAATAGGAAGCACACCAAATTTTGCCTCCCCATCAGCAACAGTTTTCATTACATCTTTAAATGTATCTTTGTTAATTGCTGTTATATTTTTCCCAAATACTTCTTCCATCGCCTGTTCTGTATATGCACCATGCTCACCAAAACACACAACTCTTGTATCAGCATCTGTATCAAATGAATTTACTTGGCGAAAAGTTTGATTTACATCATTTTCTGTACCAAGAACCTTATACTGGTATTTGCGGCTGATGGACATAATTTGTCTAAATAAATTTTCAATTCCTGTTTTGTTAAATTCATTATTAACAAAATTTTTTAATTCCTTTATTTTGGTTTCTTCACGTTTGGGGTCAAAGACTTTTTTGCCTGTACTTCTTTTATATGCTGCAACATCTGTTGTAACTTCCATTCTCTGTTCAAATAATTTTGCAATCTGTTTATCAATCTCGTCAATTTTTTTTCTGCTCTCATTTAAATCAACAATCATTTCTTCACCATTCCTTATATTATATTGTCATCTCAAATTTGGTATAATAATATATTATCATAGCTATGTTAATCTGGCAAACTATTCCTTATAAATTAATATATATTGTTATTGTTATTTCTGGCTTGACTTTTATATAGAAG
>DESG01000040.1 GCA_002361175.1 Lachnoclostridium sp. UBA3320
CTTGCGGCGGGGTAGTTCATTTTTAATCTTAAATGATATAATCAAAATTAAAAGGGGAGATGTTTTTAAAAATGAAAGATGCTAAAGAAATGACAGCTGGCGCAAGAGTTATGCAATTAAGAACTGAAAAAAAATATACAAGAGAACAGCTTGCAGATATGGCAGGTATTTCAGAGAAATTTTTATATGAAATTGAAAATAATAAAAAAGGATTTTCCGCAACAACATTAGTAAAATTATCTAGAGCTTTAAATGTAAGTATGGAATATATAATGATTGGTAACGACTATAGAAAATCTGAAAGTGAATTTGTGGCGACATTGGAGCATTTTAAGCCACACACTTTAGAAAAGGTAGACCGTTTATTAAAGCTTGCTTATGAAATTGTGAAAGATAACCAATGACTTTATAAGACACTTGTTATTAGCAGGTGTCTTTCTTTTAATTTTTGGATAAATTGAGAATATCAAAATTCACCATTGATAAGTATTTTTAAATATGGTATTTTTAATGATGAAATTAAAATGAAAGGAACGTCTCAGACGTTTATGGTAATATTATGGGATATTTATATTTTACAAGGCATGGTCAAACTGTTGGCAATGTTGAAAATAAGGTTTGTGGTATAACAGATACAGAACTTACAGAACATGGAAAAAATCAAGCAAAGGAACTTGGTATAAGTATAAAACAGAATAAAGATATTGTTATAGATGAAATAATAGCTTCGCCTCTTAAGCGTGCTAGAGAAACAGCCAGTTTTATTGCAGAAATTATAGAAGTTCCAATGCATACTGATATACGCATAATAGAGCAAAATTTTGGAAAGTATGAAGGACAAGATAGACTTTCTGATGAATTTCAGGAAGCAAAACGCCATTTTGCTGATAATTATCTTGGAGGTGAGTCAATGCTTAAAGTAGCACAAAGAATCTATAACTTTCTTGATGAAATTAAAAAAGATAAGAATAAAACCTATCTTGTAGTTGCGCATAATGGTATAGCAAGAATTGTTCATTCATATTTTTATGATGAGTCTAATGAAGAGTTTTCAAGATATTCAATGAAAAATTGTGATTTACTTCGCTATGAATGGAATTAGAAATAGAGAGAAATGGAGTAAAATATGTATTATATAGGCAATCATTTATCTTCTTCGGGTGGATATGTAGCAATGCTTGATACAGCATTAAAACTTGGAGCAAATACATTTGCTTTTTTTACAAGAAATCCAAGAGGTGGCAAAGCTAAAGAAATAGACAAAGAAGATGTACAGAAATTTCTTTTAAAAGCTAGAGAAAATAATTTTGGAAAAATTGTTGCTCATGCACCATATACAATGAATTTGTGTTCTGCAAAAGAGGACGTTAGGGAATTTTCTAAAAATATAATAGCAGATGATATAAAAAGAATGGAATATATACCAAAAAATTATTATAATTTTCATCCAGGAGCACATATTGGACAGGGAGTTAAAAAAGGTATTGAAATTATTGCTAATGTACTTAATGATGTACTGTCACCAGAGCAGACAACTATTGTGCTGCTTGAAACGATGTCAGGAAAAGGAACTGAAATTGGTAAAAGTTTTGAAGAATTAAGAGAGATTATAGACAAGGTAGAACTTAAGGACAAGATTGGAGTATGTCTTGATACATGCCATATTTGGGATGGCGGATATGATATTGTTAATAATCTTGATGGAGTAATTAGTGAGTTTGACAAAGTTATAGGTCTTGATAAGCTTTATGCAGTGCATTTTAATGACAGTAAAAATGAATGTGGTTCACATAAAGACAGACATGAAAAAATTGGCAATGGCAAAATAGGTTTTGAAGCTATGAAGAATTTTGCACTTCATCCTGCTTTTTTGGGGCTGCCTTTTATACTTGAAACACCTAATGATATGGCAGGATATGCAAAAGAAATTGCAATGTTTAAAGACTGGATAAAAAAATAAGGAGGATATTTATGAGAATACCAAAATTTTTAAAAGAAGGTGGTACTATAGGTTTTGCAGCTCCATCTTTTGGATGTAATATAGAGCCATATAAAAGTGGATTTATAAATGCACAGAAAAAGTTTATAGAGATGGACTATAAATTAGAAATTGGTGAGAATTGTTATAAAGGTTGTGGAATTGGAATAAGCAATACACCAAGAGAATGTGGGAAAGAGCTTAACAGTTTTATGACACGAAAAAGGGCTGATGTGGTTATATCATGCGGTGGTGGTGAGCTTATGTGTGAAGTCCTTGATTATGTTGATTTTGAAAACATATCTAAATCAGAGCCTATATGGTATATGGGATTTTCTGACAATACTAATATGACGTTTTTACTTCCAACACTTTGTGATACAGCCGCAATATATGGCCCGTGCGCTCCTGCTTTTGGAATGAGAGAGTGGCATAAGTCTTTATATGATGCACTTGGCATAATGACAAATAAAGTTACTACAGTATTTGATTATAGTATGTGGGAAAAGGAATCGCTTAAAACAGCAGACAATCCACTTGAGCCATATAATCTTACTGAAGAAGACAAACTCTATTATTATAATTGTTATGATTTAAGGTATGGTGTTACTGGAAGACTTATAGGAGGCTGTCTTGACTGTTTAAGCACACTTGTTGGCACAAGATATGATAAGGTGGCAGAATTTAACGAAAAATATAAAGATGATGGCATAATATGGTTTATAGAGTCTTGTGACTTAAATGTAATGGGCATAAGACGGGCATTGTGGCAGCTTAAACATGCAGGATGGTTTAAATATGTAAGGTGTTTTCTTATAGGGCGGCCTTTGTGCTTTGGACAAAAACTTTTGGGGCTTGACCAGTACGATGCTGTTACGGAAGTGTTAGGGGACTTCTATGTGCCTATTATTATGGATATGGATATAGGACATCTTCCTCCAATGATGCCATTAGTTACAGGAGCTAAAATATTTCTTATGTCAGAGTTCAGTAAGGTCCGTCTAGAATATTTATTATAAATTTTAGATATAAATTATTTATTTTTAAGTAT
>DESG01000102.1 GCA_002361175.1 Lachnoclostridium sp. UBA3320
TGGTGTTAAATCCCAAAGACGGGCTTTTGGGAATTTACCTCTTGATTTGAATAAAGAAACTGAAGCTGAACCAGATTATCTGGACAGGACATGGCTTCTGCATGGAAGATGCTGTAGGGACACAACAAAGGGGAACTGTATACAATTATTAAATGCCCTGGATGTATGTGAATTTGCATTGAAGGATGCAGAAAATATCATAGAAACAGATATTGAAAAAACAGAAAAATCCTTGACAAAATAAGTTTGGTATCATATTATAATTAATAGATATGTAAAATTTAAGAATAAAGCAGTTAATTATGTATAATAATTAATATATGTCGGGTATGAGACTTGAAACCATGCCGAGTGTAGAGTAAACTACTAAAAACCTTGGGAGGGATGGGAAACTGTCCCTCTTTTTGTATGGGAAGGAAGTATATGTGTACAATATCATTTAAGGAAAGGGTTAGGGATACTGCTATTAAGTTTTCTGGATAAAATGCAATTATCTTTTTCAGGCAATCCTTTAACTCCTCCTCCAATTTTTCTGCTGCCATTTCTTTAAATTTATATTCATATGGCTGTTCAAACTCTTTGTTTGCTTTGATATAGTCACTGTAAGCAGAATCAAAACCAGTAATATATAACTGGCAGAAGTCCATCCATGTATCGAATCTTGCATCCCAATTTCCATGGAATGTATCAGGAAGCAGTTGGAGCATAACAACAACGAAATACTGCATTTTTGCACCAGCACTAATAGGCACTGCTGCCAGAACATCCTTGTATTTTTCCCTGAACCTCTCCTCCTCTTCTTTTTCTATATTTTTCCAATATTCTATCTTCTCATCTGGTTCCATGTCTGCATAATCAATATCAATACTGCTGTCCTCTTTTAGTGAATCCAGCACTTTGGAACATTCTGTAGTTGCTTTTTCTGTTGCTACTTGGGCTTTTTTCTTGTTAGAATTAGATTTGTTTTTTATATTTTGTTTTCTTTTTCCAAATGGAATTACATCTCCCATATATCTTTCTCCCTTTTTTAGAATAATTTTGCTGCTTTTTTCAATTTGTTCTTTTTGAATTATAGCAAAAATTTTGTAAGGTATGATTTATGGAAAATAAACAGAGGAAAGGGGGTATTTTCTGCTGCTTTGAGAATTGTGAAATTTAGAATATCATTTACTGGATGTATATCAAAAAAGGCATACAGATTGTATGCCTTTTCTCTGGATACAAAAATCCATGACTGATTATTATACCCATACAGTTTAACATAACTCTCAAACTTGAATGATAGAGTTTGTACAAAAATTTTTATTTTGTACATATATATAGTTTAACATTATTCTCAAAGCTTTACAAGAAGATTTTGAGTGTTTTGATACGAAAAAAATTCATGACAAACTTCTATGTTGCTACTTAAAACAATTAGGTAAGAAATCTTTATCTTAAAATTTTCAAAACTCTATAGATATGGTATAATGGGAACTGGAATGGCAATGACATGAATTATAATCTGTTTAGAAAAGCATTTTCTTATTGAATAAAAATGAAAAAAAGAAGTGTTTGCTAAAAAGTAAACCTACTGAAGGAGGTAGTTAACATGGGTTTTACAGATGCATTATTATGGTGTTTGGAAACTGAAAGGAAAATGAACGACAGGAGTGGGATTTATGGTTTCACACAAAGGACTCTTGCATACAATTCCAACAGGATTGAGGGAAGTACATTAAATGAGGACCAGACAGCTGCACTATTTGAGGAAGGTTTCCTGCCACCAACAGAAGATACCTATAAAGCTAAAGATATTGAGGAAATGAATGGACATTTCCTGATGTTCAACCATATGCTTGCAACTATTGGAGAACCTTTGTCAGAGAAGTTGGTTAAAGCATTCCACTATGAATTAAAAGCTGGTGTGTTTGAAGACCGGGCGAATGGTTATGCAATTGGAGATTATAAAAAGAGACCTAATTTTGTGGGGAATATAAAGACTGCAATGCCAGAGGATGTGGGAGACCAGATGTCTGCTTTAGTAGAGTGGTATCATTCTGTCAAAAATAAAAATCTGGAAACAATAGCAGCATTACATGCAAAATATGAATCCATACATCCATTCCAGGATGGGAATGGCAGAACTGGAAGGATTATTATGTTCCGGGAATGCCTTAAAAACAATATCACACCATTCATTGTGCAAAATGATAACAGGGCTGCTTATATCACAGCATTAAGACAGGCACAGACAGAAGAGGATTATACAAGGCTTGTGAAATATTTTGAGTCAGAGCAGGCAGCCTACCAGAAACAGTGTGAACTTTTCTGTGTTGAAAAAAGGTATAAAGAGTGTGTATTAGACAAGGAGAACTAGAGAATTTAAACAGTTTTTCCAGCATTTTTGCAGAATGAGAAGCAATTATATAAAAGGCTCATACATTTCGGTGTGTGGGCTTTTTTTTTTCGGACTGTCTGGAATGAAAATGAGAAGCAGTCCAGTTTGGAAGGTGTATTATGACAACAATGATGAAAAATGGATATAAGCATGGAAAAATGGCATGAAAATGGAGAAAATCGGGAAGAGGAGGTTTTGCAGATGCAATTACCTTGTAATGTATTATAATGGACCCATAAATTAA
>DESG01000101.1 GCA_002361175.1 Lachnoclostridium sp. UBA3320
ATATAATATGCATACATAATTTTACAACTTTTATAAATGATACTTTTACTATCAGAAGTAAAAATTATATATTACTATAATTATAAACCTAGAATAATAAATCTTTATATGTTGTAAAAAGTTGTAAAATAAACCTATTGAAGGAGATAATTAACATGGGTTTTACAGACGCATTATTATGGTGTTTAGAAACTGAAAGGAAAATGAATGACAGAAGTGGAATTTATGGTTTCACACAAAGGACTCTTGCATACAATTCAAACAGGATTGAAGGAAGTAAATTAAATGAGAACCAGACAGCTGCACTATTTGAGGAAGGTTTCCTGCCACCAACAGAAGATATCTATAAAGCTAAAGATATTGAAGAAATGAATGGGCATTTCCTGATGTTTAACCATATGCTTGCAACTATTGGAGAACCTTTGTCAGAGAAATTAATTAAAGCATTCCACTATGAATTGAAAGCTGGTGTATTTCAAGACCGAGCAAATGGATATGCAATTGGAGATTACAAAAAGACTACAATGCCAGAGGATGTTGGAAACCAGATGTATTCTTTATTAGAGCGGTATCATTCTGTCAGGGATAAAAATCTGGAAACAATAGCAGCATTACATGCAAAATATGAATCCATACATCCATTTCAGGATGGAAACGGCAGAACTGGAAGAATTATTATGTTCCGAGAGTGTATTAAAAACAACATTACACCATTCATTGTGCAAAATGATAACAGGGAAGTTTACATCACAGCATTAAGGAAGGCACAGACAGAAGAGGATTATACGAAGTTTGTGAAATATTTTGAGTCAGAGCAGGCAGCTTACCAGAAACAGTGTGAGCTTTTCTGTGTAGAAGAAAGGTATAAAGAGTGTGTATTGAATTTTTAGCACTCATTTAAAAAGAGTGCTAAAAAAGACTTGACTTTTTTATAATTGCGTATTATTATTACTCTTGTGAATTTGTTAGCAGTCTATATTATTGGTTGCTAATCATAAGTACGGTATGTAAAAACAATGTATCAAAGAATAGGAGTGATTGATATGCAGAATAAAAAAGGCAGTTTATCTATTGAATCAGAAAATATGTTTCCAATTATTAAAAAATGGCTTTATTCAGACCATGATATTTTTATAAGGGAACTTATTTCTAATGGCTGTGATGCTATTACCAAATTAAAGAAACTTGATATAATGGGCGAGTATACTATTCCTGACGATTTTAAAGCAGAGATACAAGTTGTTGCTGACCCAGAAGGCAAGACTATTTCATTTACAGATACAGGTCTTGGAATGACTGCTGACGAAGTTGATGAATATATTAACCAAGTGGCATTTTCAGGAGCTACAGATTTCCTTGAAAAATATAAAGATAAAACTAATGAAGAACAGATAATAGGTCATTTTGGACTTGGTTTTTATTCATCATTTATGGTAGCTGACAAAGTAAGTATTGATACATTGTCATGGAAAGAAGGAGCAGAGCCAGTACACTGGGAGTCAGAGGGCGGCATTGACTTTGAAATGTCAGAGGGCGACAAGAAAGAAGTTGGAACTACCATTACCCTTTACCTTTCAGAGGACAGCTTAGAATTTGCCAATGAATACAGAGTAAGAGAAGTCCTTACAAAATACTGTTCATTTATGCCTGTTGAAATATTCCTTTCTAAAGCAAATGCAGAGCAAGAATATGAAACAATAGATAAAGAAGATTTAAGAGAAGATGATGTATTAGTTGAAACAATAATTGAAGAAGCTAAAACTGAAGAACGTGAAAATGAAAACGGCGAAAAAGAAACCGTTGAGATTTCACCACGCAAAGAAAAAGCAAAGATTAACAAGCGTCCAGTTTCAATTAGTACAACTACGCCGCTGTGGATGAAACACCCGAATGACTGCACCGAAGAGGAATACAAAGAGTTTTACAGGACAGTATTTAAGGATTACAAAGAGCCACTGTTTTGGATACATTTAAATATGGACTATCCATTTAACCTAAAAGGCATATTGTACTTCCCAAAGGTAAATACAGAGTATGACAACCTTGAAGGCGTAATCAAGCTTTATAATAACCAAGTATTTATAGCTGACAATATCAAAGAAGTTATACCAGAGTTTCTTATGCTTCTTAAAGGTGTAATTGACTGCCCAGACCTTCCACTTAACGTGTCAAGGAGTGCTTTACAAAACGATGGTTTTGTTAAGAAAATTTCTGACTATATTACAAAGAAAGTTGCTGACAAACTTTCAGGAATGTATAAAGTTGACAGAGAAAACTACGAAAAATACTGGGACGATATCAGCCCATTTATTAAATACGGCTGCTTAAAAGATGATAAATTCCGTGAAAAGATATCTGAATTTATTATATTTAAAGACTTAAATGACAAATATATTACACTGCCTGAATACGTTGATGCCACAAAGAAAGAAGATGCAGAGGAAGAAAATAAAGAGAACGAAGAAGAAGTTATAGTAGAAGACAGCGTAGAAAGCGCAGAAGCTGCTGATGGCGAAGAGAATCAAGAAGAAAAAGAAGAAAAACCTGCTACAGTATACTATGTGACAGATATGCAGCAGCAGAGCCAGTATGTCAATATGTTCAAAGAGCAGGGATTAAATGCTGTAATTTTAACACATAATATTGACCAGCCATTTATCTCACAGCTAGAGCAGCAGGAAGGGCTTAAAGTCAGATTCCAGCGTATTGATGCAGAGCTTAATGAAACCATGACAGATGAAGCTGACGAAGAAACATTAAAAGCACAGACAGAATCACTAAGCGAGATATTTAAAAAGGCACTTGGTAAAGAAAATCTTGAAGTAAAAGTTGAAAAGTTTAAGAACGAGAATATATCATCTATGGTAACACTTTCAGAAGATACAAGACGTATGCAAGATATGATGAAAATGTACAGCGCAGGTGGCGCAGGAATGGACGATGATATGTTTGGCGGTGGAGAGACACTTGTACTTAATTCATCTAACAAATTAGTACAGTATATTCTTAATAATAAAGAAGGAGAACATACAGATATGTTCTGTAAACAGCTCTACGACTTAGCTATGATAGCTAATAAGCCACTCAAAGCAGATGCAATGACTGAATTTATTGCAAGAAGTAATGAAATAATGATGATGCTGGCACAGTAAGGAAAAGTAACAAGCAGAGAAATAAGTGAGGTGCTAATTATGTCTCAGACTAATATCAATATACGAATGGACGATACATTTGATGTTCCCAACGCTGAAACCTTAGCCGCTATTGATGATGTCAATAAAAAGAATCTTAGCAAATCATTTCATAGCATTGCAGAACTGATGGAGGATCTAAATGCTTTATAAAAAGATATTAACATTGACAAGAACTGGTACTCATAGTGATTTATTTTAAACGTTCTGTTTCTGTGTCATGCCCGCCTTTTGGCGGGCTTCTTTTTTACTCGACTGAGAAGGGAGAGAAAATCTCCCCTACTTAATTGATGCTAAAAATTGTAATATGTTATAATTTGTGGTAAAAAACCTCATAGCTTGCTATGAGGATGAAAGCCACTCTTAAATTTTCTATTGACTATTACAAT
>DESG01000181.1 GCA_002361175.1 Lachnoclostridium sp. UBA3320
TGGATATCTGGAAGCACTATATTTTTTATATTTGTAATAATATCCAATGTTATATTTTATAAAAAACTTAAAACAAGCAGAAAGCATGTACATACAAATAACAAAGGCATACCTGTATATATATCAGATATTGTAAATACACCATGCCTTACAGGTGTATTACATCCTGCTGTTTATCTTCCATCATATATTAACAATATCAATTTAAGTTCTGATAATATGCAAGATATGTATTTAAAACAAATTTTATCACATGAATATACACATATTAAGCATAAAGACCATATATGGGCATTGATGCGTATGATTTGTCTTGGTGTGTACTGGTTCAATCCTTTTGTCTGGATTGCCGCTTTTTATTCAAAACAAGATGCAGAGCTTGCATGTGATGAAGCAGTTTTAAAAAACTGTACTGATGAGGAGAAATATAATTATGGAAAAATGCTTCTTTTTATCAGTCAGAGAAACGCTTATAACAAGCTTTACATAACAACATCGCTTGGAGATAATAAATCAAATTTAAAGGAGAGAATAATTATGATTACAAAAAAAAGAAAACTTAAAAAACGCCATATAGCTTTAATAACATCCTTGTCTATTATACTTGCAGGCTGTGGCATGACTAGTGGAACAACAACTTATAATAATGATAATATAAGTAATACCATAGCTGCTAAACCAACAAATATGGCAAATAGTGAAACCCCTAAACCACCTAAAGATGATAAAAGAATCAAGGCATTTGAAAAATTTATGCAAGGAGATATATTATCTCGTCCTGAATGGCGTGGGTTTTCTAGTTCTACATGGCATGAATTTAATGGTGGTGTAAAAGATTTATATTTTAGTATACAATATACAAAAGAAAACATACCATGCCTTTTTGTAACTAACCATACATCTAAAGTTTCTGATAATACTCTTGCATCTTCATATGCGATGGTGTATTGTTATGACCAAGACAGTAAGCGTGTAGAATTTTTAACATATATGGCATGCAGCAGTTCAGGTGAATCTGTCTCAATTAAAGACGGAGTATTTATAACTGACACACACCATTCATACAGCGCATATAATTTTACTTTAAAGGATAATAAGAATACAGTAGTATTAAAAATAATAGAAGGCTATTATATGGCTGAAGGGTATGATAATAATTACACATATACAAAGTATCAATGGACAGTTCCAGTTGATAAGAGCAAAATAAAATCAAATATTTATGAAACGCCATTAAAAAAATATGCAGATGTAACCAAAAAAAAGCATTATGATATAGCTAAAGCCATTAAGTTTGAAGAAAAATGTACAAATAGAACACCTATTGCTTATTATAAAAACACTCAAAAAAAATGGGAAAAATTCTATAAAGATGGACATATAAAAGATTCATATTTATATCCTGCATGGTCTGACAATATAAATAAAAAGATAATAAAAAGCTTAGAAGAAATTAAAAAAGAAGATTTTGCCAAAGCAGTTGATAAATCTTATATCCTAATAGGTAAGAATAAGACAAGAATGTCATATTGTGGTAAACTTTCAGATGATATGTTAGTATATTATTTAAATACTGCAGATTATGCAAGTGCAATTTTGATTTATAAAGGCAATGGGCATTATCATGCATATGATACCAAAGAATTAAAGACAAAAAATTTAGACCTTTCTGCTGTTCCTGCTGATTTTGGAACTAAAACAACTACAATAGACTCTATAAATGCCGATGTTGACAATGATGGTGAAGACGAAACTGTATTTTATATATATGTAGCAGATAAGTTTTATGTAATCGACTATTATTATGACTATAGTTATAAAGATTATAATATAGTTTCATCTCACATAATGAGCATAGGCACTTTTGAAAAAGATTATAGTGGTATAGATTGAATTTATAGTTGAAAAATGGGCGCTTTTGGGTTATTATAGACCTTGGAGCGTCCTATTTTTACCATTTGGGGTATACTATACGCATAAATACAGGGTAAAAATGTTTCGCTGGGTAAATTAAATACATTTTAAGGAAGGAGCAAATAATTTATGAAAATTATTATGTTGGGTGCACCAGGAGCTGGTAAAGGAACACATGCAAAACATATTACTCAAAAATATGCTATCCCTGCTATTTCTACAGGTGATATATTCCGTGAGAATATTAAAGCAGGTACAGAGTTAGGCAAAAAGGCAAAAGGATATATGGATGCAGGAAAACTTGTACCTGATGAACTTGTATGTGACCTTGTCGTAGACCGCATTAACCAAGAGGATTGCAAAAACGGATATATTCTTGACGGTTTTCCAAGAACAATACCACAGGCAGAAGCTTTGACAGAGGCTTTAAAGAAGCAAAACGATGCAGTTGACTTTGCTATAGAAGTCGATGTGCCAGACGATGTAATTATTGAGAGAATGTCAGGGAGAAGAGTGTGCAAAGGCTGTGGTGCAACATATCATATTAAGAATGTACCTCCTAAGAAAGAGGGCATTTGTGATGAGTGTGGTGAAGAAATCATACTTCGTGATGATGATGCACCTGAAACAGTGAAAAAGAGACTTGGCGTATACCATGAGCAGACAGCACCACTTATTGAGTATTATGACAAGCTTGGTGTTTTAAAAACAATTGATGGCACACAGAGCTTAGAAAAGTGCGCAAGTGATATTGATGCAATTCTTGAATCAAAATAATTCTTGAAGAATACTAATAATTATAATGTTTAATCCAGGCGTCATGGCATAATAATATCATAATACTAGCTTTGGCGCACTGGACAATTAATATAATTGCAGAAAGAAGGATATATTAATGTCAGTAACAATTAAATCGCAACATGAGATAGAATTGATGAGGGAGGCAGGAAGGATTCTTTCTATCGTACATGATGAGATGGCAAAGGTTATACGACCAGGAATAAGCACAATGGATATTAACCGCAGAGGAGAGGAAGTAATCCGCAGTTATGGCTGTATACCTTCATTCCTAAATTATAATGGATTCCCAGCAGCTATATGTATATCGGTAAATGAAGAAGTAGTACATGGAATACCTAGCAAAAAGAGGATTTTAAAAGAGGGAGACATAGTAAGTCTTGATGCAGGTGTTATTTATAAAAAATATCACTCTGACGCTGCAAGAACACATCCTGTTGGTGAAATTTCAGCACAAAACCAGAAGTTGATAGATGTGACAAAACAGAGTTTCTTTGAAGGAGTAAAGATGGCAAGGGCTGGCAACCATCTGTTTGATATATCTAAAGCAATACAAACTTATGCTGAAAGCTTTGGGTTTTCAGTTGTCCGTGAAATGGTTGGGCATGGGATAGGTACAAAACTTCATGAAGAGCCACAAGTTCCTAATTTTAAACCAATAGGCAGGGGTATGAAACTTAGAGCTGGCATGACTCTTGCTATTGAACCTATGATAAACATAGGAAAAAAAGAAATTTGGCAGCTTGATGATGACTGGACATGTGTTACAAGAGATTCTCAAAATTCAGCACATTATGAAAATACTGTCCTTATTACAGATGGGGAACCTGAACTTCTTTCATATAATAAGGATTTGGCATAGATAATAATAAGTAGTGAATATATTATATGGAGGTCAATAGTTTATGTCTAAAGAAGATGTTATTGAAATTGAAGGTGTTGTTGTAGAGAAACTTCCAAATGCAATGTTTAAGGTAGAGCTTGAAAATGGCCACCAAGTACTTGCACATATAAGCGGCAAGCTTAGGAAGAATTTTATCAGGATTCTTCCAGGTGACAAAGTAACTATGGAAATGTCACCATATGACCTTACAAAAGGGCGTATTACATGGAGAGATAAATAATTTAACTTCAATTAGTCTTTTGGACAA
>DESG01000190.1 GCA_002361175.1 Lachnoclostridium sp. UBA3320
TTGACCTTATAGTTGTTTAAAAATGCAGAATAAGAGTGGATTGTTACAGTATACAGTTTTGAAGGCACTATTAATAAAATAAGCTTTTGTCTTATAAATATAAGACAAAAGCTTATTTTATTTTTATTTGGAAAATACCATCTCTTGCAAATATAACTTAGCTATAGTAGAATAAAAGAAAAAGATGAATGGAGGCTTAACAATGGATACAAAGATATTATTGGAAAGTGGTACAAATGAACTTGAAATTCTGGAATTTATAATAGCAGGTAATTATTATGGCATCAATGTGGCAAAGATTAAAGAAATTATGACATATCGTACCCTAACTCCTATACCAAATGGGCATCCCAATATTGAAGGTGCTTTTACTACTAGGGGAGAGACAATCTCAATTATAAATCTTGCAAGATGTCTTGGTATGCAAGAAAAGACAGATACACATAAAGATATGTTTCTAGTTACTAACTTTAATGAATGCAGTTCAGGATTCCATGTCAATGGTGTAGTAGGTATACATCGAGTGAACTGGTCACAGATTATTAAACCTGACAGCATGATAAATAATGGCAGTAATAGCTTTGCCACTGGTATTATTAACTATGATGGAAAGCTTATTATTCTTCTTGACTTTGAAAAAATTGTTAATGATATATCACCTGAAGTTGGAATAAATCTTTCTGAACTTGACCAGCTTGGTGAGAGAAAGAGCAATTCTTCACCGATTCTTTATGCAGAAGACTCACCTCTTCTTAGCAAACTTATCAGCAATGGTTTAGCAAAAGTTGGCTATACAAGAGTAAGGGCATTTAATAATGGTCTTGAACTTTGGAATGTACTGCAAAACTATAAAGAACAGGGTACACTTGCACAAAATGTTGCATGTGTTGTTACAGATATAGAAATGCCACAGATGGACGGACACAGACTGCTGAAGCTTATTAGAGAGGATTCAGAACTTAAGAATATTCCAGTAATAATATTCTCTTCACTTATAAATGAAGAAATGCGTAAAAAGGGAAACTTGCTTGGTGCAGACGCTCAGCTTTCCAAAAATGAAATGGGTGCTTTCATTGAAAAACTTGATGAAATACTTGCTAAAAAAACAAAGTAATAACATTTGGGTGAATTGAAAGGAAAAATATTATGAAAAAGAAAAGGGAAAAGTTTGTTGCAGTGCTTGTAACACTTGGCATTGTAGCAGTAAGCAATATATTTTCACTGTCATTAAATGCATCAGCAAAGGCAAATAAGGAATACAATGTAAAAAATGGTATGCTTATGTCTTATGAAGGTGATAGCGAAGTTTACATACGTGATAATGTTTCTGCTGTTGCCCCATCTGCATTTGACGATGACAATGTTACAAAGTTTATAGTGGATAGCAACAACAAATATTTTAAAACAGTTGACGGAGTACTTTATACAAAAGATGGGAAGCGTCTTGTACGTTATCCATCAGGCAGAAAAGGAAGCTTTACTGTGCCAAATACTGCCACATATATTGCACAGTATGCATTTAAAGGATGTGGAAAGCTTACAAGTATAAATATTCCTTCATCTGTAAGAGGTATTGGTGCTAATGCATTTTATGAATGTAAGAAATTAGAAAGCGTCAGTCTTCCAAGTGGTATAAATAAAATTGCAGAGTATACATTTGATAAGTGCCGTTCATTAAAAAATATAGTTTTGCCAGATGGGGTTAAAAATATTGGCAGTGCTGCATTTTATGGCTGTACAAGCCTTTCAGATATAAAACTGCCATCATCATTAAAAAAAATTGAGGACTTTGCATTTAGCAGATGTCGTTCTTTAAAAAATATTTCTATACCAGAAGACGTAAGCATAATAGAAAGGTCAACATTTAGCAAATGTACAAGTTTGGAAAACGTTACCTTTAACAATAATATAGAAAAAATTAGAAGTAATGCATTTGAGTATTGCACATCACTTAGGGAGGTGTCAATACCAGATAGTGTAGATGATATAGAAACATATGCATTCCAGAAATGTGCAAATCTTGAAAAAGTTGTATTACCTGAGGGAATTGAAGCAATTAATTATGGAACTTTTAAAGGCTGTACATATTTAAATACATTAAAACTTCCTGAAAGCATCAGATATATCTATGATGAAGCTTTTAAAGATTGTGTAGTATTAGGCACAGTAAATATTCCAGCAAATACAGAAGTGATAAAAAAAGGTTCTTTTGAAAATGCTGTTACCAAATTTATTGTTGACGGTGACAATAGAAAATTTTCATCAAAAGAAGGTGTTTTATATAATAAGCAGCAGACAGTTTTGTTAAGGTATCCTTGCTATAAAGGAGGCAGTTACACTACACCAGATACAGTTAAAAAAATATCACAATATGCATTTAGAAAATGCCAAAGACTTGATGATATTACAATTTCAGAAGGAGTCAAAATATTTCCAAAAAACTGTCTGATAAATTCTTCAGTAAAAACATTATCTTTACCAGAAAGTCTGCGCAAAATAACCAGCGCATACAACATGATAAATACGATAGATTTAGATACTGTTACAATACCAGAAACAAACCCAGAATTTTGTTTAGTAGATGGACTGCTATACAGCAAAGATAAAAAAGATTTATATATTTATCCAAATGCAAAAAGAGGGACAGTAACATTTCCAAAAGAAGCACAGAATTTATCAGCAATCGAATGTTTCAATGGAGCTTCTGAATTTGAAATTCCAGAAAGTTCTAAAAACTTTGCAACAGATGATGGTATAATTACAAATTTAAAAAGAAGCAAACTACTGTTTGTACCTGCTGCCAAAACCTCTTATACACTTGGAAGCAGCATAAAGAACATAGATGCAATTAAAAATGCAAAACAGTATATGTATAATTTTAAAGGATATAAAGTATCAAAGGGCAATCAGAACTATAAATCATCAGATGGAATACTTTATAACATTAATGGGAATAAACTTATAGATTATCCTGCTACCAAAGGTGAAAGTTATAGTATACCATCACAAGTTACTTCAATTTCTAATGATGCATTTGCTTATTCACGCAGTCTTAGAAATATAACTGTGACTAAAAATGTGGTTAAATGCAATCTTATACTTTTTGATTGTGTTAATATGAAAAATATTGTAGTTAAAGAAGGTGCTTTAAGAAAATTTACACTTAATGTATATGGCGACACAGAGCTTAGACAAGTAACACTTCCATCATCACTTGTATCATGTGATATAAATGGTAAAAAATCATGCTATTCTCGTTTGATAGTAAACGGCTGGACTAATACAGTATCAGAAAAGCTTGCTGTAAAACTTGGAGTGAAGTTTAACAGTATGGGACTTGTGCCAAACAAAGTAAAAAGAGTAAAGGTAAGGGCTTATGTACATGGAAAACGTGTGAGAATAACATGGAAAAGAGATTCACAGGCGAGCGGCTATGAAATTTATACTGACACTGAAAGACTTAAAGATATAAAGAATAATCAGGTCAATAAGTCAGATATATATGTAGGCAGCAGTTCTTATAACGTACTTTATATAAGGGCATATAAAATACAGAATGGCAAGAAGATGTATGGCAAGGCAAAGAAAATAGTCTATACTACCTATTAATTCTGATTGAGACTTAATAATTGTATTAAAGGTCTGGCAAAATCTCATGAATGGCTTGACATAGATATAGATAAGAAGTAATATAGTTTTAGAAACTACATGAAAAAAGTTTTAAAACTTTATGAAAAGAGGCAGATTATCTATGGAACTTAAGCCATTACAAATTGGAGATTTAATTATAAAATATCCAATAATACAAGGAGGTATGGGAGTAGGCATCAGCAGGAGTAAACTTGCTGGTGCTGTTTCGGCAAATGGAGGTCTTGGCATTATATCTTCAGCACAAATAGGGTATGACGAACCAGAATTTAATAAAAACCAGCATCAGGCAAATATAAATGCTATACACAAACATATAAAGAAAGCAAAACAAATATCGGGCGGAAAGCCTGTAGGTATTAATATTATGGTTGCGCTAAAGAATTACGAGTCTCAAGTAAAGGCTTCTGTTGCAGCAGGGGCAAATGTAATTATATCAGGTGCAGGTCTTCCAATGCATCTTCCAGAGTATGTAGAAGGTTCTGGCTGTAAAATTGCACCTATAGTTTCATCTGAAAAGGCAGCAGTGATTATACTGCGCAACTGGGCAAAAAAGTACAACCGTACAGCGGATTTTATTGTTATAGAAGGTCCGGAAGCTGGTGGGCATCTTGGATTTAAAAAAGAGCAGCTTAGTATTACAAAAGAAGAATATGATAATGAGATAAAAAAGATAATAGCTACAGTAAAAGAGTTTGAAGAAAAGTTTGAAAAGAAGATACCAGTAATAGTTGCTGGAGGTATATTTAATAATAGTGATATATGTCATGCATTGTCGCTTGGCGCATCAGGTGTACAAATTGCATCACGTTTTGTAGCAACATATGAATGTGACGCAGATGAAAAGTATAAACAGGCGTATATAAATGCATCTGATAAAGATATTGAAATTATAATGAGTCCTGTGGGTATGCCAGGCAGAGCAATTAGAAATAAATTTGTATCTTTTATAAAAGAAAAACAGATTCCTGTAGACAAGTGTTTTAATTGTCTTAAAAAGTGTAATCCTGCAAAAGTACCATACTGTATAACAAAGGCTCTTGTAGATGCAGTGCTAGGTGATATAGACAATGGGCTGATATTTGCAGGAGCTAATGTAGGACGTATAAATAAAATAGTGTCAGTGCATGAGCTTATGGAAGAACTTGTAGGGCATAATAAATCTGACATGAGAGGTAGGTTATGTTAAATCAGTTTTCAAGAACAGCTCTTCTTCTGGGAAGTGATGCAATAGAAAAACTTGCTGCTTCAAGAGTAGCAGTTTTTGGTATAGGCGGTGTAGGCGGGTATGTTGTTGAAGCACTTGCAAGAAGCGGAATAGGAGAGTTTGATTTGATTGACAGTGATACTATAAGTATTACTAATATTAACAGGCAGATTATTGCTACAAATAAAACACTTGGATTGTATAAAGTTGATGTAATGAAAGAGAGAATACTTGATATAAATCCTGCTGCCAAAGTTCACACATATAAATGCTTTTTCTTACGTGATACAGAGAGTCAATTCTCGTTTGAGAAATACTCATATGTAGTTGATGCTGTGGACACTGTGACAGCTAAAATTGCAATAATAGTAAAGGCTAAAGAGTGTAATGTGCCTGTTATAAGCAGTATGGGAGCTGGCAATAAGTTGGATGCTTCACAATTTAGAGTTGCAGATATATATAATACAAAAGTATGTCCACTTGCAAAAGTTATGCGGCGTGAGCTTAAAAAAAGGGAAATTAAAAGCTTAAAAGTTGTATATTCAGAAGAAACACCATTAACACCTTGCAGCAAAGATGATACTCGTCCATTACCAGGCAGTGTGGCATTTGTACCTTCTGTGGCAGGGCTTATAATTGCAGGGGAAGTTGTAAAAGATTTAGTATAATTTTTCTATTGCAGATTTTTCCATGACAGAGTATAATGTGATTACTATTTTTAAAGAAAGGAATTTTCTGACATGGAGAAGAAAAGTTTATTTCCTGTTATTAATGGGCTGCTGCATGGAGGTGACTATAACCCAGACCAATGGTTTGATAGACCAGATATTCTTGAAGAAGACATAAGAATGATGAAAAAAGCAGGTATTAACTCTGCTACACTTGGCGTATTTTCATGGTCTATATATGAGCCTTTAGAGGGAGAGTACAATTTTGAATGGCTTGTTGATATTATAGACAAGCTTTACAAAAATGGCATATATACAATTCTGTCAACGCCATCTGGAGCACGTCCTGCATGGCTTGATGAAAAATATCCAGAAGTTATGCGTGTTGATAATTATGGACACAGAAATCACCACGGTGAAAGGCATAATCACTGTATGAGTTCTCCTGTATACCGTGAAAAAGTTTCAAATATTATACACAAACTTGTGGAATATGTGGGCAAGCATCCAGGTGTTATTATGTGGCATATTTCCAATGAGCTAAGTGGTGAATGTTTCTGCCCACTCTGTATAAAGCGTTTTCAAAATTATCTTGCAGACAAGTTTGACAATGATATTTCAAAACTAAATCATGCTTGGTGGAATACATTCTGGAGTCACAATTACAACAGATTTGACCAGATAGAGCCTCCTTTTAAAAATGGCGAAAATACAAATCTTGGTCTTAATCTTGAGTGGAAACGTTTTACAACATGGAATATGAATGAATACATGAAATCTGAAATAAAGATTGTAAAAGAACTTACTCCAAACCTTCCTGTTACTAGTAATTTTATGCAGTTTTATGGTGGACTTGACTACAATGTACTGGCAGATGAGCTAGATGTTATTTCATGGGACTCATACCCAGAACTACACAACAATTATGAAAAATTTTATGAATCTATGGAAAGAAATTCCTTTTGTCATGCAATTATGCGCTCTATGAAAAGAGGAAAGCCATTTATGATGATGGAAAGTGCGCCAGGTTTTGTAAACTGGCTGCCATATAACAAAGTCAGACGTCCAGGAGTGCATAAACTGTCATCAATGCAGGCAGTTGCGTGTGGTTCAGATACAGTTCAGTATTTTCAGTGGAGAAAAGGCAGAGGTTCATTTGAACAGTACCACGGTGCAGTAGTTGACCATCTAGGGAAAGATGATACAAGGATATTTAAAGAAGTAGAAGACCTTGGAATTGCGCTTAAAAAGATTTCAAAGACAGCAGGTACTATTATAGAAGCAAAGACAGCACTTTTATATGACTGGGACAATAAATGGGCTATTGAAGATATTAAAGGGCTTAGTAAGAACACTAAAAATTATGATAATGTATGTTTAAGCTTTTACAGTGAGTTTTTAAGACTCGGCATTGAGATGGACGTAATTTCTTCTGACAGAGACTTTCTTAACTATGATATAATAATAGCACCTATGCTTTATATGTTAAGACCTGGAGTTGCTGACAGGCTTAAAGCATTTGTCAATAAGGGCGGACAGCTACTTGCAACGTATCTTACAGGATATGTAGATATTAACCAGCTCTGTTATCTTGGTGGCTTTCCAGGAGATGGGTTAAATGAGCTTTTTGGAATAATAAGCGAAGAAATTGATACTCTATATCCAGATGATAAAAATATTGCAGAATTTACAGATGGAAGCAGTGGTATTATAAAAGACTATGCGGAAATACTTCGTGTAAATAATGCCAGCGTTCTTGCAACATACGGACAGGATTTTTATAAATGTACGCCTGTAGTAACAGCAAACAATTATGGAAAAGGTACTGCGTATTATGTAGGAGCAAGAATTGCACAGAGCAAAATGCGTGATATTTTTATACAAATGGCTCAAAAAGCAGGAATAGAGTATAAAAAACTTCCACTTGGCGTAGAATACCACAAAAGAACGACAGATGGAGAAAGTTATGAATTTTATTTAAACAATACAGAAAGTTCAGTAGTTGTTGAAGATGTAAATGGTACAAACCTTTTAAATGATAAAAAAGTCAATGGCATACTAGAACTTGAAAAATATGAAATAGCAGTTGTTGAGCTTTAATAGAATGGAGGAGATTTATGGGAAAAGCAGTTGTTTATTTTACTAAGGAGATTACACCAGAGGCAGTTGTTAAATTGTATCATAAAACTGGACTAGAGCTTACAGGTAACGTTGCTGTAAAGCTCCATTCTGGCGAAGCAGGAAATCAAAATTTCTTAAAACCAGATTTTTTTAAACCAGTTATTGAAGAGGTTAAAGGAACAGTTACTGAGTGTAATACAGCATATGACGGAATGCGTAACTCAACTGAAAAGCACAAAAAACTTATGCAAGACCATGGATGGTCAAAGTATTTTACAGTTGATTTGCTTGACGCACAAGGTCCTGATATGGTGCTAGATATTCCAGATGGAAAGGCCATCAAGAAAAACTATGTTGGAAAAAATCTTGCAAATTATGATTCAATGCTTGTGCTTTCACACTTTAAAGGGCATCCTATGGGAGGATACGGTGGAGCGTTAAAACAGCTTTCAATAGGCTGTGCTTCCAGCGCTGGAAAAGCATTTATACATTCAGCAGGGTATACAACTGACCAAAACATTGTCTGGGGACACACAGCAGACCAGAATATATTTCTTGAGGCTATGGCAGATGCAGCAAAGTCAGTTGTAGATTATTTCAAGGGAAATATAGTCTATATAAATGTTATGAAGAACCTTTCTGTTGACTGTGACTGCTGTGCGATTGCTGAAGACCCATGCATGAAAGATATAGGCATTCTTGCTTCACTTGACCCGATTGCAATTGACCAAGCGTGCATAGATTTGATTTATGCTGCAAAAGACGATAAAGGACAAAGACATTTTATAAAGCGTGTAGAATCCATGAATGGAATCCACACTATTGAAGCGGCAGCAGAACTTGGATATGGCTCAAGAGAATACGAGCTTTGTAATATATAATGCTGCAAGGAGGGAGTAATGAGCCAAGTGCTTTGTTCAACTGGTACACTTATTGGCAGACCAAATGGCAGAGATTATAATTTGATTTATCCACTATCTGCCAAGCTAGAGTGTGACGGTTTTGAATTTATGATGTATGATACTTGGTATGATAAAGTATCAGATATTGTGCAAAAACTACTGGAATGGAAATTGACCATTCCAGTAATGCATTGTGAAAAATGTATTGGTGAAAAGATTAGTCCGGGCGGTGCAGATAATATTTCTGAAGCACTAAAGTTATTTGAAGTCAACTGTCAGATGGCAGATAAACTTAATGCAAAAAAACTTGTAATTCATCTCTGGAATGGCAAAACATCTGACTATTATTTTCAAAATAATCTTGATACATATAAAGAATTAGCTGATATATCAGAAGCATATAATTTAGAGCTGCTTGTAGAAAATGTTGTGTGTGCCAATGAAAATCCTATGAAACGCTGGTGTGAACTTGCAAAGAAATATCCGCAGATACACTTTGTATTTGATACAAAAATGGCAGCATTTCATAGTGAACTCGAATGGCTTTATAAAGAAGAGTATGCATGGCTATGGAAAGATAAACACATTACACATTACCATGTAAATGACTACGCAGGCGGTTATAAGGAGTGGGAAAAATTAAAAACATTGCCAGTCGGAGATGGAAATATTAATTTTCAAAAATTCTTCTCCTTTATAAAACATATTGGTTACAATGACACATTTACGATTGAAGCAACGGCATTTAACAAAGATGGCATTGTAGATGTGGATATGCTTAACAGGTGCTTTAAAACAGTTAGGGACTATCTTAATTAATTGCGTGGTGGCATATCTTTGCCATCATGCATATCTGGTCTGTCCTGATTAAACTTTCCATTCTCCCCATGTCCTAACCCACCTTGTCCATGCATACCATTTCTGCCCATAGATTGTACTGCTGTAGTATCACCTGCTGTTATCTTGGTTTCATTTCCAGAACATTTAAGTGTATAAACTTCGTCTTTTACAAGGCTGTCTGATGAATAAAATATAAATGTACCTTGCTTTTCAAGCGTATAAGAAGCTTCTATTTCATCATTACTATTATATACTGTAACTTCATCTCCACTGCCAAAACTTTCTACAGATGCAGCTATAAATGTCTGTGATGAGCAATCTGAACAAATCTGTGCCATTCCTTGGCTTCCATATGCAAATACTGTACCTCCGTCAAGTTCAAATGTACCATTATAATCAAAAAAACCATTTCCGTCATTAGAAGGACCTGCAACAATTACATCACCACCTGTAATAAGTATGCTTCCGTTAGAGTCAATACCATCACCATCAGCATTAATAGTGATATCTCCACCGTTTATTATCAGTGCACCATCAATCGGTGTGTCCATTCCACCACCCCTGCCCCACACAGGAACATCTTGTGAAGTTGTGTCATTGCCGCCAGAAATATTTATTCCATCATCAGATGAAACAACTGAAATATCCCCATTATTTATTACAATATTTAGGCTTTCAAGCCCTTCTTGACTTTCTTTTATATTAATTGTTCCATCATTTATAACAAGTGCTGTCTCACTATGTATACCATCATCACCAGCATTTATTGTAACTTCTCCGCCATCAATTACAACAAATCCTTTGCTTGTGTCTTTTTCATTGCTTGATTTAATGCCATCACCACCACACGAAAGGTTAAGCACAGGATTTTTAAGCGTTACACTATCCTTGCCAACTAGTGCATCATCAACCGCCTTTACACTAATATTTCCCTCTACAATAGTTAAATCATCCTTGCTTGTAATCCGCTACGATAAATATATATA
>DESG01000110.1:0-14750 GCA_002361175.1 Lachnoclostridium sp. UBA3320
AGGGGGTATCTGAACTGTTACGAAGCATTTATAAATCTTTTGTGAATTTTACAAAAAATGCTTGACGTATTTTTCTAAATATGTTATTCTGTCCAAGGTTTTGCTTAGGGCAGACCACACTGCCGTAGACAGCAGGTGCCGTATAATCGGCGTAAGTATTAATCGCCTGCCGAGGAGAAATTATCTTTATTTAATGGATATTTTACCTCTCTGTGTACGTATGCAGAGAGTTTTTTTATAATAAAGTCTGCAAGCAGTGAAAATATGGGCTTGCCCAAGAAAGGAGATTTACTCATGGCAAAAGTTGAATTAAAACAGCCTATAGTTGATGAGATTAAGGCAATGATTGATGGTGCTGTTTCAATAGTTTTAGTTGACTACCGTGGACTTACTGTTGAGCAGGACACAAGACTTCGTAAAAATTTAAGGGAAGCAGGATGTATATATAAAGTATATAAGAATACATTTATGAAACGTGCTTTTGAAGGCACAGACTGCGCCCAGTTAGACAACTTACTTGAAGGACCTTCTGCTATCGCAGTTTCTAAAGATGATGCGACAGCTCCTATAAGAATACTCAACAATATGGCAAAAGAAGCAAATGTACTTGAATTTAAAGCTGCTATTGTAGAAGGAACTTTTTATGATGCTGAGGGTGTTAAGACACTTGCAAGTATTCCTTCAAGAGAGGAGCTTATTTCAAAGTTGCTTGGCTCATTGCAGGCACCTATTGCAAATCTTGCTCGTGTTCTTAAACAGATTGCAGAAAAAGATGACAATACAGCAGAGGCTTAAAAAGTAGATAACAACAATTAATTATTAAAATATTAAAGAAAGGAAAAACTACTTGAAAAATATATACTATACATTTGTATATATTTTTAGTAGCAGGTATATGAGATGACTACTCAGGAATTTATTGATGCAATAAAAAGTATGACAGTTTTGGAATTAAATGATTTAGTAAAGGCATGTGAGGAAGAATTTGGAGTATCTGCAGCTGCTGGTGTTGCAGTAGTTGCAGCTGCTGGTGGTGAAGTTGCTGAAGAGAAAGATGAATTTGATGTAGAACTTACAGAAGTAGGTCCAAACAAAGTTAAAGTTATTAAGGCTGTACGTGAAATTACAGGCTTAGGTCTTAAAGAAGCTAAAGCAGTTGTTGATGGTGCTCCTAAAGTTGTTAAAGAAGCTGTTTCTAAAGAAGAAGCTGAAGAAATTAAGACAAAATTTGAAGCTGAAGGTGCTAAGGTTACTCTTAAGTAAAAATTATGTATTTTATCGGGACTGTCAGATAATTTTGACAGTCTTTTTGTTTGCACAAAATGCAAGCTATAAAAATAAGTTATAGAAAAGTATTGCTTTTTGATATATATTGTGATATAGTTTTCTTAAACATATGAATAAATGCTCATATGAACAATTACAGGGCTAAAATAATATATAGAAAGGGGCAATTTATTATGAAAAAGAAATATTCAATTAGTGGAATAGACTGTGCAAACTGTGCGGCTAAACTTGAGTTAAAAATGAATGAACTTCCAGAAGTGGACAATGTAATACTTACATTTGCGACAGGACAGTTATTAGTAGAAGCTGACGATTTAGACAAAGCATTAATAGCTTTAAAAAAATTAGCTGATAAAATGGAGCCAGGTACAGTAATAGAAGATTTAAAAAGAGCAGAAAAGCATAAGAAAACAGAAAGTCATGACCATGAACATCACCATCATCATGACCATGAGCATGAATGCAGTTGTGGATGTGAACATCATCACGACCATGAACATCACGAGCATGAACATCATAACCACGAACATCATCACGAACATCATGACCATAGCTATGATGAAAGCTCTAAGACAGGTATTGCTGCTATTATTGCTGATGAAAAGCAAGAGCTTATAGGTATAGGAGCTGGTATAGTATTTTTTATTACAGGACTTGTAGCTCAATATTATTTTGACAATTCTTTGGTATATATTTCAATTTTTGTTATATCATATCTTATACTTGGCGGCGATGTGCTTGTTACTGCTTTGAAAAACCTTTTTAGAGGCAAGGTATTTGATGAAAACTTTTTAATGGGAATAGCTACTATAGGTGCATTTATTATCGGAGAATATCCAGAAGCAGTGGGTGTAATGCTTTTTTATAGAATAGGAGAACTTTTTGAAGATATTGCTGTTGGCAAAAGCCGCAAGCAGATAATGGAAGCTGTAGATATGCGACCAGAAATGGTAAGGCTTGTAACGAATGGAAAGTCTGTACCTTGTGACCCAGAGGAGATAAAAGTTGGCGATATAATAGAAGTTCGTGTAGGGGACAGAATACCTCTTGATGGTAAAATTACAAGAGGAAGCAGCAGAATTGATACATCTGCGGTAACAGGTGAACCTGTGCCAGTTTCGGTAAGTGAAGGAAGTCATGTGCTATCAGGGTGTATAAATGTATCAGGTGTAATTTATTTAGAAGTGGAAAAGCCGCTTGAAGAATCTATGGTAAGCCGTATTCTTGAAGCCGTTGAAAATGCTGCAGCATCAAAACCTGCGATTGACAGATTTATTACAAAATTTGCTGCTATTTATACACCATTTGTTGTATTGGCAGCACTGGTAACAGCAATAGTTCCATCTTTAGTAACTGGAAACTGGAATTATTGGATTTATACAGCACTTACATTTCTTGTAATAAGCTGTCCTTGCGCACTAGTGTTAAGCGTTCCGCTTACATTTTTTGCAGGAATAGGTGCTGGCTCAAAGAAAGGAATACTGTTTAAAGGTGGTGTTTCACTTGAAACGCTTGCAGGTATTAAAGCAGTCGTAATGGATAAGACTGGTACTGTTACAGAGGGAAGTTTTAATGTAGCAAGTATTATACCAGATGGCATAAGTAAGGATGAATTGCTTGCGTATGCTGGTTGTGCAGAGAGTTTGTCAACGCATCCTATAGCAACAAGTATAATGAAGGAAGTAAAAAGAAGTGGTGTTAAAGTATCAGAAGCACTTGATATAAAGGAAATATCTGGTAAGGGAATGGAAGTATTACTTAAAGAAGGAAAAATTTTGTGTGGCAACAGACAACTTCTTGAATCAAATAATATAGCAATACCAATAGATGCTAATAATGTATATGGCACAGAAGTATTTATTGCTTTTAATGAGCAATATGTTGGACGCATAATTATAAATGATACTATTAAAAAAGATTCTAAAGAAGCAGTGTCAGACCTGAAAAAATATGGTATGTGGACAGCAATGCTTACAGGTGATGCTGAAGAAAATGCAAGAAATGTTGCAGCTATTGCAGGAATAGATGATGTATATGCACGTCAAATGCCAGAAGATAAGTTAAATAATCTTGTAAAAATAAGGCAAAGTCATGGTGCAGTAATGTTTATTGGTGATGGTATAAATGATGCGCCAGTTCTTGCAGGTGCAGATGTAGGTGCAGCAATGGGAAGTGGTGCAGATGCAGCTATAGAAGCAGCAGATGTAGTTTTTATTAACTCTAATTTAAGTGCAGTGCCAGAAAGTATAAAAATAGCTAAAACAACAAAGAAGATAGCTATGGAAAATGTAATAGGTGCACTTACTATTAAAGCTATTGTAATGATTCTAGGTTTTGCAGGAATTGCATCAATGTGGATGGCAGTATTTGCTGATTCAGGAGTTGCGATGCTTTGTGTACTTAATGCAATAAGAATTTTGTTTAATAGTAAAGTACAGGACAGTGGTATAATAATGTCAATCGGAAATTGATTTTCTTAGTAAAGTATGGTATGCTAGAAGTGCTTTTATTTTAAAATATTTTTTTCAGAGAGGGTTTAGTATGTATAGAAAAAAATTTAAATACTTAAAACAAACTATTGCACTTCTAGCAGCATTTTCTACTATATTGTCTCCTTCTGCTGGGGCAGCGGCAATAGGTAATGAACAGTTTGAAAACAAATCTGTTACGGAAGCAGATGTAACTTATCCAAGTTATAAAGAAGCCTATGATAAAATGATTGCCCTAAAGGAAGAATATACTGAAGGGATGACATGGACCAACTTTACGCCATATGGTAGTAAGGGTACTAAGGGTGACAGCTATGTATGGAAAGGAGGAAAAGTTAAAGGAGTTGACAGGGGAGTGGGCTGTGCAGCTTTTGCGTTTATTCTCAGTGACGAAGCATTTGGCAGTCTGCCAGCACGAGCAGTTGATAAAGGCAAGTTCACTTTTAAGGATGTGAAAGTTGGAGATATACTGCGAGTAAATAATAATAGTCATTTTGTAATTGTATTGCAGAAAAGCGATGCAGGTGTTATAGTCGCTGAAGGTAACTATAACAAATCTGTACATTGGGGACGTGTACTGTCAAAAGCTGAAGTTGAGAGTGCAAACTTTGTTGTTACACGTTACCCAGAGAATTATGTGCCTTCAGATTCTCCTGAAGCTGATGAAGTATCTGCAAACGGAGATGTGACTGCAAACAATGTTAAGTGGTCATTGACAAAAGCGGGCAAGCTTACCATTTCTGGAAGTGGAGCTATTCCAGACTATACAAATGATAATCCTGCACCATGGCATGAATACAAAGATAGTATTACTACAATTATAATTGATGATGGTATAACTAGTATAGGAAATTACGCTTTTGATAGTAGTAAAGCTCTTAGCGTGTATATACCAGATGGCATAACGAAAATTGGAGATAAAGCATTTAATAGCTCAGGACTTATTGCTGTAACTATTCCTAGCACTGTTACAAGTATCGGAAATGATGCTTTTCATAGTTGTGCAAACCTTACTTCTGTAACTGTTACCGAGGGGCTGGAAGATATCGGAGAACAAGCTTTTCGGGGCTGCATATCACTTGCTTATATTGATTTTCCAGGCAGTATCAAAAAAATAGGAACTGGAGCGTTTATGAGTTGTAGCAAGATGACACAAGTTAGATTTATGCATGGAACAGAAGATGTAGAAATTGGCGACAATTTGTTTACACAGTGCTGGAATTTGAAAAGTTTCACACTACCTAAAACAGCAAACCGCATTAGTTCTGGTATGTTTCAATCCTGTACTTCACTCTCTGAATTGTATATTCCAAAAAGTGTAAAGGAAATTGGAGAGTTACCATTTGCAAGTTGTACTAATCTAAATACCATATATTTTGGCGGCACTGAGGCTGAATGGAAAAGTTTGATTGGGAATCAAATGAATACATCACCTTTAAATAGTGTAAAGATGATATACAATTATGAATTTCCTGACCCATTTGCCAAAGACCCAAACGACCCTGGAGATTTAGTAACCCATGACCACATATGGTCTCAAGATTGGCTTCATAACGAAGACCATCACTATCATAAATGTACTGTAGAGGATTGTCTTTTTGAGTCTGATTATGAAGAGCATAAATATGGCGATTGGGTAATTGATGTAGATGCGGCAGTAGGTAAAGAGGGTTCTAGGCATAGAGAATGCAATATTTGTAACTATAGTCAGACAGAGAGTATTCCTGCACTGGTCGCTCCAAGTACTCCAAGTCCAACAAATACTCCAAGTATTCCGACAAGTACTCCAAGTACTCCAACAGGTACTCCAGCAAGTACTTCAAGTACTTCAACAAGTACACCAGGAGGAGGTAGTTCATCAAATACTCCAAGCGGTTCATCTGGCTGGACTAATCCTGGTACAATAACACCAAGTACAGCTACAACTGCACCAACTACGGCTACAACTGCACCAAGTACAGCTACAACTGCACCAACTACGGCTACAACTGCACCAACTACAGCTACAACCGCACCAACTACGGCTACAACCGCACCAACTACAGCTACAACCGCACCAACTACGGCTACAACTGCACCAACTACGGCTACAACCGCACCAACTACAGCTACAACTGCACCAACGGTAACTACTTTACCTGATGGTACAAAGGTTGAAGAAAAGATTGAAAATTTGGACAATGGTACAAAGATTGAGACAGAGGTTGATACAAAGACAGATGGTTCTAAGGTAGAAACAGTTATTGAAACAACTGTAGATGGAGATGTTAAGAAGACAACTACAGAGACAGCAGCAGATGGTTCAGTGCTCAAAACCGAAAATGAGACTGCAAAGACCTCAGATGGCACATCTTTTGATTTGACAACTACTACAAAAATAGATAGTAGCGGCAAAGTAACAAGTGTTATACAAAAAGCAGTAATTGAAAAAGCAGATATAGATACAAGTGCTACTATTACAGTAACAAAAAATGCTGATGGAAAGACTACTGCAGCAAAAGCATCAGTTTCTAAAACGACCAGTGGAAAGAAAGTTTCACTGACAGGCGATGTAATAGCACAGATAAAGGAAGTTTCAGGTGAAGACAACTTGGCAGTAACACTTACTGTAAAAGATGACAGCGGCAAGACAAAATTTAAGTTAAAAGCAGACTCTAATGACCTGCAACCTGGAAATAAACTGTATATTTACCAATATAATAGCAAGACTGGTGAATATATTATGGTTAAAGGAACAGCTTTAAGTGTAACTGAAAATGGTAGTGTAAACGTATCTATGTCTAAAAATGCAACATACCAACTGCTGTCTCCATCAGAAGCTACAAAAGTAAATAAACAGATACTTAACACAGTTGCAGTAAAGAACACCTCTGCGAAAATAAAGTTAGGGAAATCAACCAAACTTATTCTAAACAGTAAACTGAATAAAGAAAATGTGAAGTCTGTTAAATATTCAGTTCCAAAGAATTCATCTGTAAAAGTATCTAAAAATGGAAAGATTACTGCCAAGAAAACTGGAAAAACTGTAGTAAAAGCAAAAGTTACTTTAAAGAACGGAATGATAAAAACAGTGAAGATGAAAATCAATGTTAAATAATTGTTGTTAATATATGTTAATTTATTAAGAGTGGTGCAATCCTCGTAACATCAAGGATTACGCCACTTTCCTTGATAAAAAGGAGATTTGTTATGAAACATATTATCTTATATGTGTCTGGTATTTTTATGTTATTATTTATTCTAAATATAACACCAGAAAAATATGTCCAAGCAAAAAATTTAAAATCTAAAGTTAAGACCACATCTAATGTGGGATTTGTTGGTGATTTTTATGATGCTACAGGGGAAATAAAACTAAGCATTTCCAAAAAAGGTAAAAAATATAAAGCGTCTTATCAACAGTTTCGTTTATGCACAATGGACAATTTAAAGGGTACTGTTAAAAAGGGCATTTTAACTTTAAAAGGGAAAGACCCTGCAAATAACCCAATTACAATTACCGTATCACGTAAGGGTAATAAGCGAGTTCTCACTTTTAAGAAAACATCATGGGAATATTTTACACAGGGAAGTATTGTAAAATTAAACACAGTCAAATGTAGAGTCGAGTGAAAGGATATAGATTATTATGATTAAAGAACAATTTGAAGGATATAAATATATTGAAGGAGGTGTATGCGCTGCTGTTGGTTTTACAGCTAATGGACTTAACTGTGGAATTAATCCTGTAAAAGAAAAAAATGATTTAGGCATGGTGTATAGTGAAGTACCATGTAATACAGCAGCGGTTTATACACGTAACAAAGTAAAAGGAGCACCTATTATAGTAACAAAAAACCATTTAGCAAAAAGCGGCGGCGTATCAAGGGCAGTAATTGTTAATTCTAAAAATGCCAATACATGTAATGCTAATGGTGAAGACATTGCCGAAAAGACCAGCGAACTTGTGGCAAAAGAGCTTGGTATAAAGCCAGAAGAAGTTATTGTAGCTTCTACAGGTGTAATAGGTATGCCTATATTTATTGAACCATTTAAAAATCATATGAAAGAACTTGTATCAGGACTTTCAAAGGAAGGTAATACAGATGCTGTAAAAGCAATTATGACTACAGATACAGTGCAAAAAGAAGTTGCGGTTGAGTTTGAAGTTGAGGGAAAGACTTGTCACCTTGGAGGTATGGCAAAGGGAAGTGGCATGATACACCCAGATATGGCGACTACTCTTAATTTTATAACAACAGATGTGGCGGTTTCAGTAGAAATGCTGCAAAAAGCGTTGTCTGATATTGTTAAAGTGACATACAACTGTCTAAGTATTGACGGTGATACTTCTACTAATGATATGGTAAGTGTGATGGCTAATGGTCTTGCAGGAAATAGTCTTATTACGTCAGAAGGTGCACAGTATGAGATATTTAAAAAAGCGCTTTATATAGTAATGCTTAATATGACAAAAATGCTTGCAGCAGATGGTGAAGGAGCTTCTAAATTTCTTGAATGTACATGTACAGGAGCGCCAGATTTTGACTTTGCGGCAGCAGTGGCCAAAAGTGTAATACATTCTCCCCTTGTCAAATGTGCAATGTTTGGTGGAGATGCTAACTGTGGACGTATTCTTTGCGCAATAGGTTATGCGCCAGTGGATGTTGATGTTAAAAAAATCAGTGTAACGCTTGCATCTGCTGTTGGTGAAGTCCTTGTTTACAAAGATGGTGCATCACTCCAATTTTCTGAGGAGGATGCAGCTAAAATACTTGCAGAAGATGAGATTTATATTAATATTAGTTTAGAGCAAGGACAGGCAAGTGCAAAGGCATGGGGATGTGATTTGACATATGATTATGTCAAGATAAATGGTGATTATAGGTCATGAAAGCAAAGAAACATCGTCCTAATAAAACAAGACGGTGTTTCTTTCTATATGTTGATAGTGGCTACCTTCAAAAACCACTGTCAAATAATTTATACATACCCCATAAGCCCTGGCAACCACAGTGATATCTGTGGAATATATGTTACAAGCATCAGTACTGCAAAGATTGCCGCAAAATAAATTAAGAGCTGCCGTATGACTGTTTCAATCTTTACACCACCTACTTTTACGCCTACAAACAGTGTCGTACCTACAGGAGGTGTGATTGTACCTATACAGAGGTTAAATATCATCATAATTCCAAAGTGTACTGTATTCATTCCAAGTGACTGGCACACTGGCAAAAAGATTGGTGTAAAAATCAGACATGCAGGTGTCATATCCATAAAAGTTCCAACAACAAGCAGGATTATGTTAATCATCAAAAGAATTACATAGCGGTTATTACTTATGGATAAAAGTCCATTAGAAACAAGTGCTGGTATATTTGTAAATGCCATAACCCATGACATAATAGAAGATACACCAATTAAGAATATAATTATGCCTGTCATTTCTGCACTATCCTTTAAAATTTGCGGAAGGTCTTTAACTTTAATAGACTTATATCCAAACAGTGACAAAAGCAGACTATAAACCACGGCTACGACTGAACCTTCTGTTGCGGTAAAGATACCACCGATAATACCACCAATTACAATTATGATAAGCAGCAAGCATGGCAGTGCCTGAAGGAAGATATTCCACTTTTCTTTTGCTGTAAATGTTGTTGAGCTGCGGTAACCTCTCTTTTTTGCAATACAGAAAATTACAATCATGCAGGCAAGTCCCCAAAGGATTCCAGGTATATATCCTGCCATAAAGAGGGCTGCTACAGAAGTACCACCACTTACAAGTGAAAATGTAATCATAACGTTACTTGGAGGAATTAAAAGTCCAGTAGGTGCTGTTGCAACGTTGGCAGCTGCGGAAAAGTTCGGGTCATAGCCTTCTTCTTTTTCAATTGGTCCGATAATAGAACCCATAGCAGATGCTGCTGCTGTACCAGAACCAGAGATAGCACCAAACAGCATATTGGCAAGTACATTGGTCTGTGCAAGCGCACCTGGTGTACGTCCAGTTACTACTTTTGCAAGATTTATAAGACGAACTGCAATACCACCCTTATTCATTAAATTTCCTGCTAAGATAAAGAAAGGTATTGCCAAAAGGCTAAATACAGAAATACCAGAAAATATTCTCTGTGCACCAGTCAACACTGCTACTCCTGCATCCATTACTGGCAAGATGGCACACACTGAAGAAATACCTAGCGCTACAGCGATTGGAATCCCCGCCAATAGAAGTACTGCCAGTACAACTAATATTATTAATCCACAAATTAAAGCAGTATTCATGTTTTATTCCTCCTTTCCAGTAGTGCGGTCAACACCCATAATAAGGTCAATAAGATTTAATATTGAATATAATACAATTAACACGCCAGAAATTGGAATAATTGTATAAACTACCCCCATAGGTATACCAAGTGATGCTGTGGACTGTGTCATGGTTAAGTGTGTTATTGTCACTCCGCCATAAATCATTACACTTGCTGCCAGTACCATTATAAGAATTTCACTTAAAATACCAAGAATCTTTTGTCCTCCAGGACCTGCCTTATCTGCCATAAATCCCATACGCATATGGTCACGTTTCCCAAATACATATGCACTAGATAAAAGTGCCATCCAAGTGAAACTATATGTCAGCAGTTCTTCAGACACAGTACTTGGGCTTTTGAAAATAAAACGGGTTACTATCTGATAAGTTCCGATTACTACCATAGCCGCAAAAATAATCGCACATGCGGAACTTAAAATCACATCTATAATCTTGCGGATTTTATGCAATGCTTCCATTTATTCTCCCTCCTCCTGTGTATATTTTTCATTAACTTGTTGGATATGGTCATATAATTCTTGTATATGTTCATTTTCATCAAGCATATCCTGCTGTACACCAGCAACTTTATCTCTAAATGTCTGCACATCTACGTCAATAAATTCCACACCCATCTGCTCACTGGCAATTTTTTTTGCTTCTTCTACCTGTTCATCCCAGTATATCATCTCTTCTTCTGTAGAAAGTAGTGCTGCATCACGGAAAATAGCATACTCTTCATCACTTAAACCTTCAAGGAACTTCAAGTTTCCAATCAACATATCAGGTACCATCTGGTGCATATTGTAAGAATAATATTTCGCAACTTCACCATGTTTATTATTGGTTAAGGCAAGCTCATTATTCTCTGCGCCGTCAATAACACCCTGCTGAATGGCTGTGTAAACTTCACCAAAACTCATAGGAGAAGCTGCTGCACCAAATGCATTTGCCATATTTACACTGGCAGGGCTTTGCTGTACACGCATCTTTAACCCTTTCAAATCATCTGGGGTATGGATTGGTTTTTTAGCATAAAAACTTCTTGTTCCAGCATTGTACCAAGTCAGCACACGAAATCCAGCTTCATTTGTTGACTCATACACGGCTTCCATATAATCGGTGTCATTCATAACTTCATGATAAGCTTCTTCAGATGTAAATAGATATGGCATACTAAACACCTCATATACATCAGCAAAATTTTCTAAGTTTGCTGTACCTGCAACTACAAAATCAATCGCTCCTGTCTGTGTTAGTTCGATAGCTTTTTGAGCACCTCCAAGAAGCTCATTTGGATAAATCTGAATCTCGTATTTATCTCCAAGACGTTCTTCTATATATTCTTTAAACTTTAAAAGTCCAAGGTGTTCTGGATGTGTCTCAGACTGAGCATGAGAGATTCTAACAATTCTCTTGCCATTGCTAACTGAGGCACAGCCAGACATACTAGACACAGAGCCAAGTGCCAAACCTGCAGCCAGAAGTATAGCACATATTCTTTTTAAATTTTTCATAATTAGCCTCCTTTTCTGCACGTTTTCTAATTACAATGTCACTCCCTGTTTAAAAATTGCCATATCATGAAAACCAGCTTCTTCACTGCACACTTTTTTCCCAGATGCAACTTCAAGCACATAATCAAAAAGTTTTTGTCCCATCTCTTCAAATTCAGCATCTTCTACAAGTACACCAGCGTTAAAATCAATCCAGTTTTTCTTTTTCTGTGCTAATGTAGTGTTGCTTGAAATTTTTACAGTAGGCACAGGAGAAGCAAACGGTGTTCCTCGTCCTGTTGTAAATAGTACGATATGTGCTCCACTTGCCGCAAGTGCAGTAGATGCAACTAAGTCATTGCCTGGTGCTGAAAGCAGATTAAGTCCTGACTGTTTTACACGTGCGCCATATGACAGAACGCCAGATACTAAAGCACTGCCAGATTTTTGTGTACAGCCTAAAGATTTATCTTCAAGTGTAGAGATTCCGCCTTTTTTATTTCCTGGTGATGGATTCTCATAAATAGTTTGGTGGTTATCTTTAAAATATTGTTTAAAATCATTGACAAGTGATACTGTCTGAGCAAATAGTTCTTTAGATGCACAGCGGTTCATTAAAAGTGTCTCTGCACCAAACATTTCAGGCACTTCTGTAAGAATCGTTGTTCCACCTTTGCTGATTAAAATATCAGAAAATCTGCCAACAAGCGGATTGGCGGTAATACCTGAAAAACCATCGCTGCCGCCGCACTTCATTCCAATAACCAGCTTTGAAGCACTTATTTTTTCACGTTTAAATTCTGCTGCATAATTAATTAGTTCATCAAGCAGCCTCATGCCCTCTTCCATCTCATCTTCACATTCTTGGCAGACAAGAAACTTTACACGCTCGTCGTCATACTCTCCGATATAGCGTTTTAATTCGCCTATATTGCTGTTTTCACAGCCTAATCCAAGCACTAAGACACCACCCGCATTTGGATGATTAATTAGGTCTGCAAGAATTGTACGTGTATTTTCTTGGTCATCTCCCATTTGAGAACATCCATATGGATGTGGAAATGCAATAACTTCCTCTACACTTCCTTTAATCTTTGAATTGGCACGCTTTGCCATAGATGTAGCTATATTGTTGACACATCCAACAGTTGGTATAATCCATATCTCATTGCGAACTCCAACTGTTCCATCTGGGCGGTTAAATCCATTAAAAAATGCTTCTTCTGTCTGTTCTAACACAGTCTGTACTGGCTCATAAGTGTATTCCAGTAAATCCCCAAGCGCAGTTTTAATATTGTGTACATGCACCCACTGTCCTGCATTTATATTCTCTTTTGCATTGCCAATACGAAAACCATATTTTATAACATCGTCACCAGCTGAAATATTACGAACTGCCATCTTGTGTCCAGCAGGAATAATATCAAGTGCTTTAACTACAATTTCTTTACCAGTGCTTGCGTCTTCAAGCACAATCTCTTCTCCTGCGGCAATCTCTTTGATTGCCACAACAACATTGTCATTATCATTTATTTTAATAAAATCTTTCATATAAACTTCCTATCCTTGCTAGTTTAGTTTTCTTTAAAATGCTTCTCCATCGCTTTGCGCATACCAAGTGCACGTATATCGCTAAGATAAGATACAACTGTTTCTTCCACACCGTCAAGTGTGCTTAAATCCTGTCCCCAGAAATTAACATTTGATAAAACTGCATGTGCATAGTCTTTTGTTTCTTTTTGACTATTTTCTGCAAAAAACTCTAACACTGCCATATCATCTAAAATATTGTACTCTTCATCACCACGGTTTCCAATCAATGCTTTGTCACGTATTTCGCTACCAGTGTAGAATGCCATCAGTGCTGCAAGTGAGAATGTAAGGTGTTCTGGCAATTTTTTAGTCTGCTCTATAAACCCAAGAAAACTTGGCATACATCTAGCTTTCCACTTAGAAACAGAATTAAGAGAAATAGCTAACAGTGAATGTTTTACATAAGGATTGTTAAATCTTGTAATAACTGCTTTAGCAAATTCTTCTAATTCATCCTTTGGCAGTGTCAATGTTGGAATTACTTCATCAAATATGGTTGACTTCATAAAACTAAGTATTTGCTCATCTTGCATAGATTCAAGCACGATATCATTGCCACACAGATAAGACGCAAGTACAAAAGAAGTGTGTGCACCATTTAAAATTCTAACTTTTCTCTGTTTATATGGTTTTTGGTTATCCGTAAAAATAACAGGAAGTCCTGCGTCAGGCAGTGGAAATTCACCACTTATATCCTTTGCACTCTCAATTACCCATAAAGCAAATGGTTCACCTGTTACAATCAAGTTATCTTGATAGCCAAATTCCTCACAAAGCTTCTCTGCCTCATCTCTTGGATATCCAGTTACTATGCGGTCAACAAGTGTAGAAGTAAATACGCAAGCTTCTTCTAACCATGTTTTAAATCCTTCTTCCAAATTCCAAAGTGCTGCAAACTTTAGTACACATTCCTTTAAATGAATGCCATTGTCATCAATAAGCTCCACTGGAAGCATTATAAGTCCTTTGTTTATATCTCCATTGAAATGTGTATATCTTTCATATAAAAACTTTGTCAGTTTTCCAGGATAAGTTTTTGGAGGATTTAAATCTATACGGTCAGTTTCATCGTATACAATGCCTGCTTCTGTAGTATTAGATACAATAAAACGAAGTGAATCAAGCTTTGCATATGATGCATATTTTTCATATTCTCCATATGCATCTACAACATCTGTTACACTTGTTATAATGCGGCTAATTTTCTTAGCCTCACCATCTACAATTCCTCTCAGTTGTACAGTGTATTGGCATTCCTGTTCATGGAAACGGTCTAGACTTCCAAATTCAATAGGCTTAACTAATACAATATCTCCATCAAACTTTCCTTGTTCATTGGCAATGTCAATCATGTAATCTACAAATGCACGAAGAAAGTTTCCTTCTCCAAACTGTAATACTTTAACAGGACGTTCTTTTTTACCTGTTTTTTTCTTGCTTAATAATTCCATAATAAATCCTCCTTATTTATATTTATAAAATTAATGTAACCGCTTACATTATGATTTTTGCATTTTTTCACAAAATAATCAATAGGAAAATTGCACAAATTTAGTAAAAATATATAGTAAAAACATACAAAGTTAAGCA
>DESG01000110.1:14868-27605 GCA_002361175.1 Lachnoclostridium sp. UBA3320
TTTTATCAATTTTTAAAAATAAAGGCTTGCATTTTTTATTTAAATATTGTACAATACTTTCAGTTGCAATGAAAGAGCTTTCATATGCTATAATTATAATGTGTTATATAACTAGTATGACAAAGAAAGCACTCCGGTATACAAAAAATTATTTTTGACAACAATTTGAGGGTTATACAATGACTATTTACGATATTTCCAATAAAGCCGGTGTATCCATTGCTACTGTTTCCAGAGTCCTGAATGGAAGTGACAAAGTACGCCCAGATACAAGAAAGAGAGTGATGGATATTATAGAGAAGTATGACTACACACCAAATGTTTTTGCGAGAGGTATGGGTCTTAGATCTCTACAGACTATTGGAATCCTTTGTGCAGATTCATCTGATTTATTTTTGGCAAAAGCAGTTTATTATATTGAACAAGAGCTTCAGTCTAACGGTTATGAGTCGCTGCTTTGCTGTACAGGATATAATCTTGACATCAAAGAAAACTATCTTAGACTGATTGTTTCAAAGAAAGTAGATGCCATTATTTTAGTAGGTTCAAATTTTATTGGTACAACAGAAGAAGAAAATCAGTATATTAAAGATGCGTCTGCACAGATTCCAATTATGCTGTTAAATGCTTCATTTGACTATCCAAATGTATACAGTATTTACTGTGATGATTATGCAAGTATGTTTGAAGCTGCAACATCTATGCTAGATGCGGGCATAGAGGACATCCTGTACCTGTATAATTCCGATTCATACAGTGGAAAGAGAAAACGCTGCGGATTTCAAAATGCAATGCAAAAAAGGGGTATTATTGATTACGAAAAACGAATGCAGTTTTATGAAGGAAGCTTAGAGCATATGAATGAGATTGCTGATTTTGTAGCTCAGATTGCAAGTGAAGTTACATTCAACGGCATTATTGCATCAGAAGATGCACTTGCTATTGGTGGTATAAAGTATGCGCAGAGAATGGGAATACGTATTCCACAAGATTTATCTGTAATTGGCTATAATAATTCTATGCTGACAACTTGCTGTACACCAGAACTTTCTTCAGTTGACAACTGTTTAAAAAGTCAGGCACACCAGCTTGTACAAACTCTACTTGGTGTACTTACTGGAGAATTGATGCCAGCTAAATCTATCTTTTCTGGTAAATTGATTAAACGAGGCACTACGCAATTCTAAAAAAAGGAGGATTTTAAATCTATGAAAAAGTTTATGGACAAGGATTTTTTACTACAGACAGAAACTGCACAAAAACTTTATTTTGACTATGCAGCTAACACACCAATTTTGGATTATCACTGCCACATCAATCCACAGGAAATATACGAAGACCGCCAATTTGAAAATATTACACAAGTATGGCTTGGCGGAGACCATTACAAATGGCGTTATATGCGCTCCTGCGGCGTAGATGAGCAATTTATTACAGGTGATGCGCCAGATAAAGAAAAGTTCTTAAAATGGGCTGAAGTTCTTGGAAAAGCTATAGGAAGTCCACTTTTCCACTGGAGCCATTTGGAACTGCAAAAATATTTCGGATATAAAGGCGTACTTAATAAAAGAACTGCTGAAGAAGTCTGGGATTTATGCAATAAGCGTCTTTCTGAGCCAGATATGACTGTCCGCAATATTATTCGCCAGTCCAATGTCACTTTAATCTGTACAACAGATGACCCTATAGATTCTCTAGAGTGGCATAAAAAAATTGCCAACGACCCAGAATTTACTGTACAAGTACTTCCTGCATGGCGTCCAGACAAGGCAATGAATATTGAAAAAGTGACATACAAAGACTATATAACACAGTTATCTGATGTATCAGGCATTCAGATTGCCTCATTTGCTGATTTGTGTAAAGCACTTTCTATTCGCATGGACTTTTTTGCCTCAATGGGCTGTTCTGTTTCAGACCACGCTTTGGAATATGTAATGTATGTTCCTGCTTCTGATGAGGAAATTGAATCTATCTTTGCTAAAAGAATGAGCGGAGAGTCTGTCACACGTGAAGAAGAACTGAAATTTAAGACAGCATTTATGCTCTTTGTAGGGAAAGAATATGCAAAACGCAACTGGGTACTACAGCTTCATTATGGCTGTAAACGTGATAATAATACACCAATGTTTGAAAAATTAGGTCCTGATACAGGATATGACTGTATCAACAACTATGCACCATCTTCTGAAATGGCAGATTACTTAAATGCACTTGAAAGCTGTGGAAACCTTCCAAAGACAATTATATACAGTCTTAATCCAAATGATAACCAAGCTATAGGTACAATATTAGGATGTTTTCAGGATTCGTCTGTTGTTGCTAAAATTCAGCAGGGTTCAGCATGGTGGTTCAATGACCATAAAACTGGTATGCAAGACCAGATGATTTCTCTTGCAAACCTTGGAAATCTTTCAGGTTTTGTAGGAATGCTTACTGATTCAAGAAGCTTTTTATCATATGCTAGACATGACTACTTCCGCAGAATTATGTGTAACCTTATTGGCGGCTGGGTAGAAAATGGAGAATTTCCAGATGATTATGAGACACTAGAAGAGATTGTAAAAGGAATTTGTTATTATAATGCAGTAAAATATTTTGGATTTAATCTGTAATAAAATATTTTTGCCATAAAAAGATACCTACAAAAATGAGCGGAATAACCGCTCATTTTTGGATATCCAGCAAACATTATACTACCAAACATTACTTATGAATTTTTATATATTATTTTATAAGCTTTAATACCGCAATAATTGGCATAATCAACATTCCACAAAAAAAATTGCTGATACCATGTATAAAATCCCATGGCAGTCCTGCAATAACCCATGCTACCATACTTTTAAAATTTAAACCATATATCAGTGCCTGTGCAGGAGCATACAATGCTCCAAACAAAAATCCATGCGCAGAACATACCATCATATATACAACAGGTTTTACCTTTTGGGGCATATTTTTTGGCAGCAGCATTACAATTCCCCAAAGAACAGTCCATAAATATAAATAAGGAATCCACCAAGTGGCAAACCCGCAGAAAACACCATTTAGTATCACATAAGTATATATTGGATATAGTGCTTTTTTCTTGTACACAACTGTAAATGCAACTGTAAATACACCAATTAGATGTATATTCGGAAATAGCTCCATAACAAATTTTGAAATATACATAATAGCTCCGAGCATACCAAATATTGTTATTTCTTTAGTTGTAAGCTTCATTCTTTTTCTGCTTTAAAAGAATAACTTTCCCCTTTTGTAATAGGGGTAGAGTCAACACCTGTCTGTGAATATTCATCATTTATATAAAATGCCCAATACATACCATCTTTGTCATAGTCAAGAGTTATGTCATTAACTGTTTTTACATAAAGACCATATGTACTCTCTTCTCCTGCAATCAGACCAAGTTCTGATAAAGCCTTTCCCACTGTTTCTTCATCAGTATGAATTTCAAATTGTGTTTCATTACCTTTTTCATCTACTACAGTAAACATAAGCTTTGTTTTGCCCTCTCCAAGCTGGTTGTACTCAGGTTGTTCGCTGTTTGACTGTAAAGAAGATATAGGGTTGTCTTTAGCTGCACTGCCATTACAAGCAGTTGCAAAAAATGCCATAACCATAATAAGCACTATGCAAAGGATAAATAATGGCAGTTTTTTAATACGTTCTGTCTGCATAATTTTAGCCTCCATTTTTACCTATTTACTGAATAAACTGGCGAAGCACTTTCATAAAGACATCTATATCAAGAGGTTTTGAAATATGAGCATTCATTCCATTTTTAATAGCTGCTTCTCTATCTTCTTCAAGTGCATTTGCAGTCATTGCAATAATAGGCAAGTCTTTTACATCTTTTCTTGGTAAATTTCTAATTGTCCTAGTTGCTTCATATCCATTCATAATCGGCATTTGTACATCCATTAGAATTACATCATAATAATTTTCTTCAGAATTGTTTACCATTTCTACTGCATCTGTTCCGTCTGGTGCTGATTCAACTGTAAATCCAGCCTCTGATAATATTGCATCTGCAATTTCACGGTTTAGTTCTATATCTTCTACAAGTAAAACTCTTTTTCCACTGAAATCTTCCAGTGTCCATGCAGCTTTCTCTTCTTTTGTACCTAGATTATTTGCTACAAGCAATGCTGATTTTAAATCCGACATAAAGAGCGGTTTTGCACAGAATGCCGTTACACCTGCCTCTTTTGCCTCTTCTTCAATATCAGTCCAGTCATATGCTGTAAGTATTATTATAGGAACATTTTCTCCAACAACGCTGCGGATTCTCTTTGCTGTCTCTAAACCACTCATTTCTGGCATCTGCCAGTCAATAATATAAGTATGGTATGAATCACTCTCTTCATATGCCAGTTTCGAACGGTATACTGCTTCTCTGCCTGAAGTTGTCCATTCAACTCGCATACCTATTTGCTTTAGCATTTTACTTACACTGTCACAAATATTAAAATCATCATCTACAACTAAAGCACGCAGTCCATTAAGTTCTTTTATTTGTTCTGTATTCTTTTTAATATCTTGTAGTTTAAGACTTAACTCCACTGTAAATGTGCTGCCTTTACCTACTTCACTTTCAACAGAAATAGTACCATTCATCATTTCTACGATATTTTTAGTAATTGCCATGCCAAGTCCTGTACCTTCAATACCAGTACGAGTTGTCGTTGACTCTCTTTCAAAAGGTTCAAAAATATGATTAAGAAAATCGGCTGCCATGCCAATACCATTATCCTTGATAATAAAAACATAGTCACCATATCCATGGCGAAATGTTGTCTTTTGTATAATGCGAAATGAAATACTTCCTTTAGCTGGTGTATATTTGACAGCATTGCTTAATAAGTTAATAAGTACCTGATTAAGTTTTAATGGGTCTGTAATAACGTCCTCATTGGTAACTTCAAATGTATCAATAAACAGTTCGAGCTGTTTTGCTTTTACTTGTGGCTGTATAATATTGACCAGATTGTGCATAAGTTCAGAAATATTACAATCCTGTTCTTTAATCTGAACTTTTCCACTCTCTATTCTACTCATGTCAAGAATATCATTTATAAGGCTTAATAGATGGTTACTTGACGAAAGGACTTTTTGCAGGCAATCCCTTACCTGTTCTTTATTGTCAATATGGCTTGCGGCAATCGTTGTAAAACCTATAATTGCATTCATCGGAGTACGAATATCATGTGACATATTAGAAAGGAAAGTTGTCTTTGCAGCATTGGCATGTTGTGCCTGCATAAGCGCATCTTGCAAAGCTTGAGTCTGTTCTCTCTGTTTCTGTACTTGTTCTGTAATCTCTTTTGATATCACCATAACCATAATATCATCTGTGTCATAATCTTTTGTCATAATAAATGTCTGTCTTACACACATCTGTTTATCATTAGAAGCCCATGCCCAGTAATCAACATTTACCTCTGCATCGCCCTGATTAAAACATTTTTTTAAATTTTCTATATTTACTACATTATTATAGATTTCTAAAGATTCCTCTAAAATAAATGTTTTCCATTTTTCAAAGCATTCAGAAGCCTTACATGGTAATTTAAACCCAATTTTTTCAATCATTGATATTTTATTGCCGTTTACCGTACATATAATATCAGATTCAATAAGGTCTTTTGTAAGATTAAATTCAAATGTACAAAAAGCATTAGAAATAATCGCTATATGATACTGCCTTTCTTTACGATTTGCAAGTGACATTTCTGCCTGAATACGTAGTTCTTGTTCTTTTACTTCTGTAATATTTTGACGTATAAACAAAACTTTACTTACTTTACCTTTATCTCTTTCAAGACAAATAATATTGACATGTTCCCATTCTGGACTGCCACCTCGCATTACATGACATTCAAAACGTAAATCATTATGTTCTTGCATAGCTTCAATAATTGAGTTTTTATCCAGTGCTTTGACAAATTCTTTGCGTTCCTCTTCCTCTATTAATGCATCGCAAAAATATTTAGAAAAATCGCTATAATCGCCACTAACTTCAAGTTCGCTCTCTTCTGGTTTTGTTCCTGCTAAGTAAAGATAAGTATCTGTTTCAAAGTCAATCATTATAAAACGTGAAAATAAGGTATTTACACCATTAATAATATATCCCATCTCACGGTTTTCTTTTCTTAAAAATTTCTTTTCTCTGCCTGCAGAAATAACAAGCACAATTATATAAATAATAAATAATCCAATAAGCACTGCTTCTAATTGAATTCCAATTAAATTTTCAGCTACTATCATATCTTCTGTTACACTTTTAGGAAATGTCTGCGTAAGAACAAATTTATTATTTTTAAGCCATATTATACAGATATTGTCTGTTCCGCTGCCAGGAGCGCATATAAAAGCACCGCTTTTTCCACTTGTAAACATATCTTTTGACTTTTGTGCAGTATCTGCATCAATTATTTTATCCTCAAACAACATATCAATAATCTTTCCATTATGTGCATAGTCGTCAGAACATGCAATAATTCTGCCATCAGGCATACACAAATGCACAGATGCCGCTTCGCCAAAATAAGTGGTAGAAAGCATATCTTTTAGGTACTCTTCTGCTAAATATGCTCCACGCAGCACACCTATAGTTTTGCCTTCAAAATAAATAGGTGCATAAAAACATAACATAATTTCATCATAAAATTTGGAATCAAATACTACAGATATACCACTTTTACCTCCCATACCATTGACATAATAATCTTTTCCAGAAGCGCTTGAAGTGCGTCCATCAGAATTATGATTAATACCTTCTTTATCCGTAAAAACTAAAGCATCAAATAACGAATTGTTTTGTATATCTTTTAATGATTCCACAGTAACATTCGGTTCAGTAAGACTTTTTCCAAGAAAGTGAGTATATGTATTAATTAAATCAAGCGCATTATTTAATTGTTCGTCAATATGGTCTGCTGTCTGATGTGCAGAGTCTGTCGCATAATTTTTATTACGGTTTTCCATGCGATTTCTGTTTTGTACTGTATACCATTGAAATAAAACAATAATAGCAATCATAAGTAATATTACATATATAACTTTTTGCAGATACTTTTCCTTTTTCATAAAAAAGCAGCCTCTCTCTATTCAAAAATGTTTATATTATCTTTTGTTAATGACTGAATAATTTGAATAATTGTCTGAAAATCAGAGATAAGTTCTTTTGAGCAAGCTTCTGCTTTTTCATAAATATTTTGCATTTCATCTGTATTGCCAGAGTGAATAGCAGAAAGCATCTCTGTGCCATATGAATGAAATGTTTTGTGCTTGCTTTCCAGTGCATTCCATAAACTCACAACTTTTGGATTTAATGGCTTAAAAGTATAATAAAAGTGTCCAAGTCCACATTTTGTACAATCTGTTTGCAATACTTGTTCTTTTCCAGTCTGTGCTATAATTTTTAAAGTATCAAGCCATTTTTTATGCGCTTCTATCGCATTGTTAAAACAGTCAATAATAATTTTATTATCAAGCATATAAAATTTATCATGTGACATATTGCCCATAATTTTTACAGATTCTTCAAGCCGATTTTCAATCATTTTGGATGGTTCTACAAGTTCTGCAACTGAATTACTTGACATTTTGAGAGCTTCTGAATTTTCCATAAGATTGTGGCACTCTTCATTTATATAATGCGCCTGACTATCTAGCTCGTCCATGGAACTACTAATTTGTTCACTGGCAGCAGCCAAGGAAGAAACAGAATCTGTGATATGGTCTATACTCTTGCGATTATTAGTCGTAATTTGCCACACATTTTGTATATTTTTGTCAATATGGTCTAACTCTTCTACAGTTTTATCTGCACTGTCAGAGCTTTTTTGTGAAGCTTCTTGTATTTTTGCTATAAAATCTCCCATTTTTGCCGTCAAAGCTTTTGTCTCATCTGCAAGGTTGCGTATTTCTTCTGCAACGACTGCGAATCCTTTGCCTGCTTCACCAGCACGTGCAGCCTCTATAGAAGCATTTAATGCTAAAAGATTGGTCTGAGATGAAATAGAATTGACTGCTTCGATTGTTTCATTCATATTTTGAATAATATCAATCAGTCCATAAATATCTGTCTTCATTTCTCTTGCAGTAGCAATAGCAGAATTAGATAAACCTGTAATTGAAGTAAGTTCTTTCTCACAATTACTTATGTCTTTCATAATATTAGCTGATGAATCAGAAACTTCAATAATTGTAGAAGTTAAATTCTCATGCGCAGTTGATACACTGGAAGCAATATCTGCTGTAGACTCAGATGACTTATTTATAGCAGTTATAGCAGTTATAATAGAAGAATTAGTCTGCTCTATAGTTTCTATATTTTTTTCAAGCTTTAAGTCCATTGCACTCATGCTTATTACTGCATCCATAGTTTTTGTTGCAGCCTCTCCAAACTCTTTTCTTCCTTTTATTAAGCGTTTGTAAATTTTGTTTAATTCATCATTAGCTGATTCATATTGCATATCAGTCAGTTCTGAAACTGATTCAATAGCAGCATTTAAAGCCTTTTTTCTTAACATAATAATGTGTCCTTTCAATATATTAATACAGCAATTATCATATTTTTTTCTTTTTTCAAACAATCAATGTATTTCTGAATTATTTCAAAATTTATTTTAGCATTTTCATGTACTTTGTCAATAGAAAAATATAGACCTTGTTTCTTCCAACTTCTACACCTGTATCTGAGCTAAAACTGCTGTTTGTTTAAGCTTTTCCATTGCCACCATTATCTCTTCTGCCTGTTCATAAGTAATCTTTTCTGGTTTTGCTTTAACTATACGTTTTTTAAGTTCTGACATATCGGTTTTAAGATTAGAACGCAAACTTCTATCAAGTTTCTTTCCCATATCATGGTAAATCTGCTCAATTTTATACAAATAAGCTTCTGCATCATTTCTTATATCCATGGCTTTTTTATGTGCTGCCTCTTCTGATTCGTACATTCTTGCATCTCTTTCTGCTCGTTTAATTTCTTCTTCTGTAAGGTTTGAACTTGATGTAATAGTAATGTTTTGCTGTCTTCCTGTGCCTAAATCTTTAGCAGATACATTTACAATTCCATTGGCGTCAATATCAAAACTTACCTCTATCTGTGGCACGCCTGCAAGTGCCCTTTTTATACCTGTAAGCCTAAAATTGCCAAGTAGCTTGTTATCTCTTGCAAATCTCCTTTCTCCTTGTAATACTTTTATATCTACAGAAGTTTGGAAATTGCCTGCCGTTGTAAATATTTGGCTTTGCCTTGTGGGAATTGGCGTATTTCTATCGATAAGCTTTGTAGCAACTCCACCGATTGTTTCTATTGAAAGAGAAAGTGGTGTAACATCCATAAGAATAATATCATTTGCTGCACCTGTTACTATCTGTCCACTAAACTTTCCGCCTTGAATACATGCTCCAACAGCAACACATTCATCAGGATTAAGATTTTTGCATGGCTCTTTTCCCGTTATACTCTTTACCATATCCTGTACTGCAGGAATCCTTGTAGAACCACCTACAAGAATAACTTTGTCAAGGTTTGTAGCTGTTATTCGAGCTTGAGCAAGCGCATCAAGTACAGGCTGCTTAGTTCTTTTTACCAAGTCTTTTGTAAGTTCATCAAAAACAGTCCTTGTAATATTTATATCCATATGCTTTGCACCATTTTTATCACTCCATAAAAATGGAAGGTTTACATTGACTTGTGTTAATTGTGAAAGCTCTTTCTTAGCCTCTTCTGCGGCTTCACGTATACGCTGGACTGCTACAGCATCTTTTTCTATTTTAACTTTTTCTATCTTTTTAAATTCCTTTATAAGATATTGAACTATACACTCATCAAAATCATCACCGCCAAGATGATTATCACCTGAAGTTGCAAGTACTTCAATAAGATTGTCACCTATCTCTATTACAGATACATCGAATGTACCTCCTCCAAGGTCATATACAAGAATTTTCTGGCTCTCTCCATGGTCAAGCCCATAAGCAAGAGCAGCAGAAGTAGGCTCATTTATAATTCTTTTGACATTTAATCCAGCAATCTTCCCAGCATCCCTTGTAGCCTGCCTCTGTGAATCATTAAAATATGCTGGCACAGTAATAACTGCATCAGTTACACTTTCACCAAGATAACTCTCTGCATCTTTTTTTAATTTCTGTAATATTATAGCTGATATCTCTTGTGGAGAATACTTTTTTCCATTTATATTAACACGGTAATCATTGCCCATTTGTCTTTTAATTGAAAATACAGTTCTGTCTGCATTAACTGCTGCCTGTCGCTTTGCTACTTCGCCTACAAGCCTCTCTCCACTGTCAGTAAATGCAACAACCGATGGCGTTGTTCTACTGCCTTCTGGATTAGTAATTACAACAGGTTCGCCTGCTTCTAAGACTGCAACACAACTGTTTGTTGTACCTAAATCTATACCAATAACCTTTCCCATATAAAAATACTCACCTCACTAAAAAAATGAAGCCAGACAAATTGTGCAAAATGTCTGACTTCATTATTTTATAACTATATTATCAGTAAGTACATAAAATAAGTGTAAATTATTATAAATTTTTATTATGACGCTGTACTTTGCCTATATTCAAGACGGAGTTTATCAGTTAAGAGTGCCATAAATTCAGAGTTGGTAGGTTTCCCTCTGCCAGCACACACTGTATTTCCGAATATTTCTTCCAATATTTCAATATTGCCTCTTCGCCATGCCACCTCTATAGCATGACGAATTGTACGTTCTACGCTGCTTGATGTTGTTTTATATTTTTTAGCTATTGCAGGATACAAAAATTTTGTAATATAATGAAGCATATTTCGGTCATTAAACGCCATTATAATTCCTTCACGTATATACTGATATCCCTTAATATGTGCAGGAATACCTATCTCTAAAAGTATATTAGTGACATCTACTTCAAGGTCACCTGAATATGTATATCCTATTTTAGAAGCTGATTTTTTCTTAATTCTATTGTCTTTTTTTTCTGTCACAATGTGGCATTCTTCTTTTTTTGAAGGAATTATCCCATATTTACTTTCTACCATCTGATACATACGCTTAATAAGCATTTGTCCTGATACTGGTTTCATCATATAATAATCTGCACCACTTCGGATAGCTTGTTCTACAAGATTTTCTGTACGCAGAGCTGTTTCTACAATAAATATCGGTCTGTTTTTCTGATTGCCATTATTTACTTCTTCTAGTATTCCAATGCCATCGACACCTGGAAGAATCATGTCCATTACAACAACATCTACTCTTTTCTGCTTAATTGCTTCAAGTGCTTTACTTCCATCACCTGTAGAAAGTACCACTTTCATTCCTACACTTTCCATAATTTTAGTTTTGCTTTCACGATCTTGTACATTACTATCTGCTATTACAACATGCAAATCAACATTTTCCATTTTTCTTTCCTTTCTGCTTTTTTATAGCTTTTTTTTATAGCTTTTTTAATATGTCTTCTATTTTATATTACATTTCTACATTATAACAAAATTGTAAATCAAAAAATGTAAAAGTAGATTCAGTAAAATAAACTTAATTTGGAAATATAATGTAATTGATGAAATATGATTAAAAATTTTGTAAATATTTATTTAAAAGTGCAGCTTTATTTTCTGCCCAACTGTATTCTGCCATATATTCGCCAATATATCTATTTGCTGTTTTTTTATCACCATCAAGCATCATATATAAATCACATTCAAATTGATCTGTGTCAAGGCACTTGACACTTCTTGACGATACAAGCATATCACCGGCACCATTGTCACGCAGCTCTTTCTCCAATGTTTTACAAATTTTACTGCATAAATTTTGTGTCGAAACATCATTTGGTCTGTCTTCCCATAAAGTGCCAATAATTTGGTCACTTGTCACAGTTCCGCCTTGGCGGTCAATAAGCAGTGCAAGCAGCTCTTTCGCTTTTGCACTTTTAAACATTATTGGTTTGCCAGATACAAATAAATCGAAATATCCAAATGTCCTTGCAAATACCTTTTTCTTCTTTTTTTTTAATAAAAGTGCCGCCATATCAACTGCATACTTTAATGCTTCAACTTTACACGGTTTCTGAAGATATGCCACGGCACGTAAGTTTATTATATTTATTGGAAATGAAAGTTCTCCTGTTGTGTATACAAGCGCAATATCTGGTATCATATTTTTTATCTTGCTGCCAAGATTGAAACTATCTACACCATGCATATTTGCATTCAGTATTGCAAGGTCAAGAACATTATTTTCAACATACTTTAATGCTGCTTCACCATCATAAAACATACCTACAATATCCAGTTCGTCAATATCATTAGCTGCCAATCTTATTTCTTTAACTGCTGACTTATCCTCATCTACTACTATAGCTTTCATTACTAATCCTCCCTATTTTAGTTTATTACACATGAATCTTTATTATTTTTAGAAAAAAAAATAACGCTCATCGAAAAGAGCGTAAAGTTTACATTTTTTAAAATGTATTTTAATTCTTTTTTTACTCCACATTTCTCCTCCCCATATCATTATTTAAATCCAATATTATATTCATGTATTTATTATACTATCTTTTTTAACAAATCTTGTCAATTAGTTACATTTTTAACTCTTCTGCCTGTTTCAACAAAAAAAATGCTTTTTTTTTAATAAATTACATAATTCTTTTTGACATACAATTTTTAGGAATTTTTTAATCATTTTTAAAAAAAAAAT
>DESG01000110.1:27841-28177 GCA_002361175.1 Lachnoclostridium sp. UBA3320
GCTAATCATTTTTAAAAAAAAAATAACCGTATAAAAGTAGTAGCCTTGATGATTATTTCTAATTACAGTATAATTATGCTAAGGTCAAAAATTGTAATACAGCAGAACAAGGAGATTTAAAAAATATGGGTACAGCAAGAATAGAACTTATAGATAAACTTACAGTAACTAATAAATTGTCCGATAAAGACATGGCAGAGCTGTTAAAATACAGAAATAGTGAGACAACAGAATATATCTTTAATCAAGCTCTTAGAATAAAAGAAAATTTCTATGATAAGAAAATATTTATACGTGGCACAATTGAGCTGTCAAATTATTGTAAAAATGACTGTT
>DESG01000110.1:28435-47406 GCA_002361175.1 Lachnoclostridium sp. UBA3320
CAAATTATTGTAAAAATGACTGTTACTACTGTGGTCTTCAAAGAAGTAACAAGTTTATTACAAGATTTAGACTTGATGAAAATGATATTATACAATATTGTGTCAATGGTTATGAAAAAGGAATACGAACTTTCGTTTTAACAGGTGGGGACGATTACTACTTTACTGAAAACAGAGTCGCTAGTATAATATCTATGATAAAGACAAATTTTCCAGATTGTGCTGTACAGTTGTGCCTTGGAGAAAGACCTGTATCTTCTTATAAAAAGTGGTTTGCGGCAGGTGCAACAAGATATCTTCTATGGCACGAGACGGCTAATGACAATCATTTTAAAAAAATTCATCCTGCTGATATGTCGCTCCTTAAAAGAAAACAGGCACTGTGGCAGCTTAAAGAAATTGGATATCAAGTTGGCAGCGGTTTTATGGTTGGAACACCTTATCAGACAGTTGCTGATGTTGTAGAAGACCTTGCATTTATAAAAACACTTGACCCACAGATTGTACATATCACACCATTTCTTCCAACTACGCATACTAAATTTGAACATGAACGCAGTGGTAATGGTGATATGATACTTTACCTTATGGGAATTGTCAGATTAATGCTTCCAAGGGTGTTATTGACAGCAGACCCTACACTTGAAAATGTTATGGCTGATGCACGAAAGAAATCATTTGCAGCAGGTGTTAATGAAGTCTTTGCAAGTCTTGCATCAGATGAAGTAAAAAATTATTTCAATGTATACAATAAAAGACATAATTTTAAAAATTGCAGCGGTGACGATGTGGCAAGAATGCAGCAAAAGATAACAGAAAGTGGCAATATTGCAGCTGTTGAAGTAGGCAATTATATTTATCCTCCAAAGGAAGAAAAACTATATGGACAGATTCATCGTATTATGCGACCATGATTTAAGCTGGGACACGAAGTTAGAAGAAGAGTTAAGCAGTGAAGATATAACTATAGACTATACAGATGATATTGGCGATATTGAAAATATGTTTCCAGATACCAGTATTGATATAATTATATGCTCTGATATAGAGCTTGTCAGTTTTATAGAATATGAAAGTTTAGATAACTTATGTAAATATATTGCAAAAAAAGGCGTATCTGTTCTTGTAATAGCCGATAAATATTCTGAAACTGATGAACTTAATGCTTTAAAATTAGGCTGTTTTGATTATCAACTAAGGACAGCCCCAATTAAATCTATTGCACAAAGGATAAGAAATAGACTTACAGAAACAAGCTATAGAAAAAGATTATATTTTGATAATGCTACAGATAGCGTATACGCAGATGGAAAACTTGTAAAGTTTACAAAACGTGAAACTGCTGTATTAAAGCTTCTTCTTATAAATAAAAATAATATTGTTTCAAAAGAAATTATACTGCAAAAAATTTGGGGAGCAGATTTTAACGGCAATATACGAGTTATTGATACAGTTATCAAACAACTGCGCAAGAAACTTTCATGCTATAATGTGAAAATAGTAACACATTATGGAAAAGGGTTATCCATAAACTTTAGATAACCCTTTCCTATTCACTCAACTACTTCAATTATTTCAAATTGTTGAATTATACATTTTATTGCCTTATACAAATCAGGTTTTAATTCTTCAAGAGTAACAGGCGATTTATATATTATTGCACTGTGGCATGTTGAATTTACAAGTTCTACTATCATAAATATCATCATGTTTTTTTCTCTAAACTTACGCCCTGATTTATTTATCAGTTCTTCAAAAATATCCATACAATTCATATTGTCTCTGCCTGCTATGCGGATATTTGAAAATACTGCCCAGCTTAAATTTTTTGAAATAAATTTAAGCAGAGATTGGTGTTCATTTAGTTGATTAATAACATTATCTGCTATAAATACAACACAATCTTCTAATGTGGTACAGCCGCTATTAAGCAATGCTTTATTCGCATTTTCAAAAAGGCGGTTTCCCTGATTTGTAATAAGACGGTCACGTATATCATATTTATCTTTAAAATACAGGTAAAATGTTCCTTTTGCAAGTTTTGCATTGCTGACAATATCTGCAATCGAAGTATTATTTATACCTTTTTCTGTAAAAAGTTTAAATGCAGAGCTAAGTAAAGCTTCCTGCTTTAACTTTTTCTTTTCGTCTAGTTTACTCAATTTACTCATTCCCTTCAGCTGTAACTTCAGCTGTTGACATTATAAATTTAACACTGCCATCCATGTTATCATGTATACCTGAGAAATTCTTGTAATTATCGGCAGCATCCATAACTTTTTTAAATTTGTCATGGAGACTACTTCCTGAATCAAGAATATCATCTACGCTTCCTGTAAGTTTCTTAACACCTTCTCTCCTGAATTCTGTCATGCCATCAGCAAGAGTATATGCACCGTCTGAAAGTTTTCCAAGTGCATCAGATACATCGCCAGTTTTTCCTACAAGTGTTGAAACACCATCAATAAGTTTTCCTGTTCCATCTGCCAATTCTTTAATGCCTTCACGCAATGCGCTGCTGTTAGACATTAATTTTTTACTATTATCTTTAATTGTCTTAGAATTGTCAATAAGTGTATTAGCACCATCATAAAGTTTTTGATTATTTGATACCAGTTCCTCTCCTGCACTGTATAATGCTCCCACGTTTTTATCAAGACTCTTTATTCCAGTCAAAAGTTTGCCATCATAACTTGAGACAAGTTGTTCTCCTGCTGCTTTAAGCTGTCCAATTCCTTCTGTAAGACTGCCAGACATTCCTCCTATTGCCTGTGAACCAGTTTTTTCTTCTATTTCAGACAATCCAGCTGATATTGCTGATGCACCTCCTGATACTGCATCAAATCCAGATGCCATCTCACTGCCACTGCTTGTAGATGCATCTATTCCACTTCCTACTTTTTGTGCTGTACCTACATAATTCATAATCTCCATAATAACTGCCTTTTCGCCTTCATCTTCTGTAGATGCATACAGTTTTTTAAGTTCTGCAAGGTAGCCATCGACCTGACTGTCATATTGTGTAATATTATTTGCGGCAGCATTAATACTTTCCATGCCTGATTTAAGTTTATCAATACCTGCACCTGTCTGATTAGCAGCATCTTTTAACTGACCTGCACCTGTATTAATTGCTGAAAGTCCACTTGCCATATTAGTAAATGTGTCCATTGAAAGAATTGAATTAACTGTAGAGACATATGTGTTTAACCCTGTGCTAAACTCTTCTGAACCACTGGCAAGAACTTCTGTGCCTTTTGACTTAAGTTCACCCATTTTATTTACAAGTTTATTTGTATTCTTTGCATATTCTTTTGCACTCTTTGCAAGTGTCTTTGTGCCTTTTAAATAAGTAATAACACCATCAAGAAGTTTATCTGCGCCTTCTGTATAAGAATTAATACCTTTTTTTAGTTTATCTGCGCCATCATCAAGTGTCCCTGTACTTTCATGAAGCGTATCAATAGCGTCTGAATAATCTACAAACTTATTGTCGAGTTTAGACAGATTTTTATTAATCTTTCCTGAGCCAGTAACAAGCTCTTTAGCTGCGTCTTCAAGTTCATCCATTTTGTCTTCAAGCTCATCAGTATCTCCTATATCATCAAGGTCAATATCTTTAAAAAACTCTGAGGTTGCAATAGTATATGTTGACTTCATCTCAAAATTTTTAACATCTGCTGTTATTTTTACAGTATCCGTAATTTTATCATTTATTTTGCTAAGGTCAATATCCATATCGCTGTCATTACCAAAATTATTTAAATCAAGACTTTCTGACAATCCTGGCATACCATATGCAATAACAATGTTATTGTCACCCTCTGACAAAATATTGCCATTATCAATAGATAAATTTCTAAAATTGTCCACAGGAAGAATCATTCCTGTTACCATTATAAACGGCGTACTTATATCTGTGTCCTTTCCATCTATTTTTACAGTCTTTTTAGATGAATTTGTATATTTTATATTAATTTCAAGCTTTCCGCTCTTCCCTACTATATCGTTTACATTTACATCTTTGCCATCAAGTTTATATGAAATCTCCATTCCTACAGGACTTTGCTTATTTGTCGTACCTTGGTAATAAATATCCTGACCAGATGTATTCCATGCAAGGAGGCCGCCATCTTGAGTAAACTCTTCATCGCCTTTTGTATTTGTAATATCGTTCAGTTCTGATACATCATTTAAAACAGTATCTGTTCCAGGATTTTTAAGCCAATCAGATACAACAGTGTCTGTAGGTGTACCATTAGCATCAAGTGTTTGATAAACAGTTTCATGCTTAGTTGTTTCCTCTTTATCATTATTCTTTTTGGAAGAATCCTTTATGTTCTTTGATATCTTTTCAGCTTGTTTTGCAAATGCTCTGTTTGTAAGTATAAACATATGTGAAGCATAGTCAGTACTTCCTACAATAAGTCCTGCTGCTAAAAGACCACTTACACCTGTAACCATGATTTTTTTCAGATTTTTTCTCATAATACTCATTTCCTTTCTATATTTATAAGCAGATTCTTGCCAGTTTTTTGCCACTATATTCTAACATTATTATTTGTAGCCATTTTGCCTTTTATATTTGTCTCGCCTTTGGCTTTATCTCTGTGTGATACTTTTGCTTTTATCATATCAAGTGAAGTTCTAGTTATTACTCCGTCAAATATCCAAAGCATAGCAGGGAGTACACATATAACAACTACCATACTTATAATTGCACCTCTTGCAAGAAGTGTACATATAGAGCCTATCATATCAACTTCTGAATAAGCAGAAACTCCGAATGTTGCTGCAAAGAAACAAAATCCGCTTGTCAGTATTGATTTAACAGAGGTTTTATGTGCTATACTTATTGCCTCTCTTTTATTGCGTCCTCTATCTGTACGTTCTTTATGGTATCTATTAGTCATAAGGATTGCATAGTCAACTGTTGCACCAAGCTGTATAGTTCCTATAACTATACTTGCCACAAACGGCAGTGGCGTATTTGCATAAAATGGTACTGCCATATTGCAGGCAATGGCAAATTCGATAACTGCTACTAGTATTACTGGTATTGATATTGATTTAAATGTAATAAGTATTATAAGGAAAATCGCTGCTATAGAAATATTGTTTACATTTTGTAAATCAATATCAGTTACGTCTGATAAATCCTTCATAAGAGGAGCTTCTCCTATTACCATTGCATCTTTTTGATACCTTTTTATAATGTCTTGCATACTTGCAATCTGTGCATTGACTTCATCTGTTGCTGAACCATAATCTGAACATACAAACTGCAGCTCATAATTATCAGTCATAAGCATTTCTTTAATATCTTTAGGTATCATTGTATCTGGAAAATTAGAACCAATAAGAGAATTAAGTCCTATAACCCATTTAACACCATCCACTTCCTCTATTTCTTTAAGCATATTGTTCTTTTCTTTAGCTGTAAGTCCATTTTTCAAAAGAACCATATGTACATTGCTCATGTCAAATTTATCTTTAAGCTTTTCATTTGCCTCAGCACTTGGTATATCCTTTGGAAGAGACTGGTCAATATTGTAATAAATCTCATAATTGTTATTGCCATGTATTGCTGGTACAAGAATTATAAGGAAAATAATAATTGCTACCCATCTTCCTTTTATAATACCATGTGACAATTTATCAAGCGAAGGAATTAACTCTTTATGTGTTGTCTTCTCAATCGCTTTATCAAATGTAAGTATCATTGCAGGAAGTACCGTTACACATGCAACAACTCCTATAATAACACCTTTTGACATTACTATACCTATGTTCATTCCAAGTTTAAATGTCATAAAGCACAGTGCTAAAAACCCTGCGATAGTTGTTATAGAACTGCTTGACACAGATTTAAATGTATTGCTTATTGCATGTGCCATCGCTCTTTTATTATCATCTGGATATCTTTCTTTATTGGATTCGTAACTCTCTAAAAGAAATATCGAGTAATCCATTGTAACAGCAAGCTGCAATACCGCTGCAAGTGCCTGTGTAATATACGAAATTTCACCAAGGAAAATATTACTTCCTAAGTTATAAACAATCGCCATTCCTATATTTGCAAGAAAAATAACAGGCGTTAAAAATGAATTCATCGTAATAAAGAGAACCAATAAAGACAATACTGAAGCTATTACCACATATATAGGCATCTCTTTAAGTGCAAGGTTTTTAATATCTGTAACAACACCTGACATACCACTTGCATATACATTCTTTCCAACAGTATTTCTGATATCTGTAATTGCCTCCATCGTATCATCAGAAGATGTCGTGTTGTCAAATAGTGCAATCATCATTGTTGCATTGCCATTAAAAAATGCTTTCTGCAAATCCTTTGGCATCATCTCTGTTGGAACTGAAATGTCAAGAACATCATCATACCATAAAACATCAGTTACATGCTCAATGCCTTCAATCTGTTTCTCTAACTCTGCTGCTTCTTTCATGGTCATATCTTCCGCTATAACCATAGAGAATGCACCCATTCCAAACTCATCTACAAGAATATCCTGCCCATTAACAGTCTCCAATGTAGCTGGCAGATAACTTAACACATCGTAATTGACACGTGTAGTTACATATCCTATAGCAGATGGTACTAATAGAATTACAGCAATAAACAATATAATGTTCTTATGCTTTGTAATCCATTTGCCTAAAGTAATCATGCTCTTATCCACCTTTCACAATAAACTTCCAGATAATAAATGACCATTGGTCATTTGCTGTTAAGTATAATAACTCAAAAATGACTGTTAGTCAATATTAAAATTATTAAAAATTTCTAAAATAGCTACAATATTTATTGACATTTTGGTTTACTAATAGTAGACTAAATATCTGATTTACTATTAGTAAACCAAAAGGAGGATTTTATGATAGAATATAAATTAGGAGAAATTGAAAAGAGATTTGCCGACATTATCTGGGATAATGAGCCCATGCCTTCAAGCGAACTTGTAAAGTTATGTGCTGATAGATTAAATTGGAAAAAATCCACAACATATACTATACTGCGCAGAGTATGCAAGCGAGGACTTTTTCAGAATAATAACAGCATTGTTTCATCACTTGTATCTAGAAATGAATATCTTGCACACCAGAGTGAACAATTTGTAGAAGATACATTTGAAGGCTCACTGCCAAAGTTTATAGCAGCATTTACTAAGAGTAAAAAACTATCAGAAAATGAAATTAAAGAGTTATATAAAATAATTGAAGAGAGCAGGGGGGATTAATTATGGTTGTTTCATTATTTGAAATGGTTTTAAGAATGAGTTTTATAGGAAGCATTATAATAATTGTTGTACTTATTGCAAGAGCTATGCTTTTTAAAGCTCCAAAGATTTTTAGCTATTTGTTATGGAGCGTTGTTTTATTTAAACTGTTATGTCCAATTTCTTTTTTTAACAACATATCCGTGTTAAATTTTATTAATATTACAGACAAAATTGTAGAAAAAAATACAACTATACAACAATCAATACAAAACACCACAGATATACAAGATAACATACAGCAAATACAAAGTGAAAGTGATAGTATTCAAGATAATAGACATATTAAAAATATTAAGATATCTGAAATACGAAATAATAATGATATAACTATATTTTTACTGGCAATAGTGTGGCTTATAGGAATTATATTTATACTTTTGCATAATATAAAGCTTATGTTACAGCTACGCCATCACCTTTTAGCAGTAGTTCCCATAAACAGCCAAGTTTTTCTTACAGATTATATCACCTCACCATTTGTATGTGGAGTGTTTAATCCAAAGATTTACTTGCCTTCTTCTCTTTCCTCATCAGAACAGAAATATATTATTTTACATGAGCAAATTCATATTAAACGCAAAGATTATCTTGTTAAACTTTTAGCATTTATAACACTTTCAATCCACTGGTTTAATCCATTTGTTTGGCTTGCATTTCATCTATTTGAAAAAGATATGGAAATGTCATGTGATGAAGCCGTTATTAAAAAAACTGATATTGCTACACGGGCAGAATATTCTACATTGCTTTTAAAACTTGCATCTGGTAAAAAAACTTTTATAAAACCATTTGCTGCATTTGGGGAAAATGAAACTAAAAGCCGTATTAAACACATTGTTAATTATAAAAAACCAACTATAATAATAACTATAGCGGCAATAATAATTATTATAACAACATTTATATTTACAATAGGCAATTCACCACAAAGAAATTTACCTAATAATTCAATCAATAATGTAAAAAACACTGAAAAACCAAAACCTTCTAAATCGCCGTACTGGTGGCGTGAAGCTGGTTTAAATGATAATTATACACAGACAATGGACTGTGCTTTTATACGAAAAATGACAGACAATACATTTATCGTTGACCCACTTGAATATATTGAAAAGGAAGATACAAAACGCATAAAAGAACTAGGGCTTGATATTGAAAATGATTTCTTAGATGGTTATTATTTTCACAATCCTGATAAAACAACAACCACATGGAAAATAGATGAAAATACAGAATACATATTTCTTGACTGGGGACAGGATTTTACAAATGATGAAAATGTAATTGAAATTTATGGCTATATGGCTACATATACAAAAGATAAAGAACTTTTTCGCAGATACTTAGCTACTTATAAAAATTCCAAACCTAAAATGCCGTTTTTCTTTACAGTAGAAAACAGTGTTGTTAAAAAAATTGTAGAACGTTTCTTTGCATAATTTCAATTATTAAAAATTTCTAAAGTGCAAAATAATTTGTTCATTATTATTAAGATATGATATAATCACAAAAGAGTGGATAAACATCATAATATACAAGAAAGGATTTAAGATGAAAGCAAAAAAATTTATAAGCGAATTTAAAGACTTTATCACCAGAGGAAATGTAATGGATATGGCTGTCGGTGTTTTAATCGGTGGTGCATTTTCCTCTATTGTCACATCGCTGACAGATGACATTATCTCCCCTATTTTAGGACTTTTTGGCGGAGTAAATTTTGATATGCTACATATAAATATCTTAGGGGAAGTCACATTAAATTATGGAAAGTTTTTAACTGCTGTAGTTAATTTTCTTTTAATGGCAGCAATTATCTTTCTGATGCTAAGAGCACTTCACACAATACAAGAAAAAGCAGCACAGATTACTGGTTTAAAGGAAGAAGAAGTGGTAGCAGAACCTACAACTAAAATTTGTCCATTCTGCCAGATGGAAATTCCTATTAAAGCAATTAGATGCGGACACTGTACATCTAAATTAGAGATAGAGACAGAAACAAAGGCAGAAATTAATATTGATACAGTAGAAACGAATTAATATGAAAGTAAAACGCAATGATATAATTTTAATAACTGTATTTTTTGCTGCCGCTTTTATATTGTATATAGGCAGCAGTTTAATTAATCGCAAACAAGGCGCAGCTGTACAAATTACTGTAGATGGTACTATGTACAAAACACTTCCTCTTGATAAAGATACAGTTATTAAAATAGATGGTTATAGTAATGGAAGCAATACCTTGCAGATTAAAGATGGTTATGCTTCCATCACTGAAGCAGACTGCCCTGACAAGCTATGCCAGAAACAAAAGAAAATCAAATATAATGGTGAAACTCTTGTATGTCTGCCACACAGAGTAGTAGTATCTGTCATTTCAGAAGAAGATTCTACTATTGATGGCGTAGCTTATTAGTTTGTTAAAAATAATAATTAAAGATAAGTCCACTGTAAAGAGATGTTATATACGAAAATCCTTCTGCTGGTTTACTAAAGTCAGGATATGTACCCATAAGCTTATCTACATATTCCATAGGGTTAAGTTTTATCTCATATGCTTTGCCAACCATCGTCTGAACAAATGGAGAAGTTCTTGTAAAAAGCTTTTGCAGTTCACCATCATGTATCGCCTGAAGTGTAAGAGAAGTATCAAACAGCATTCTGTTTTCTTCATTAAATACAAAACCACATGACTCAAGTTCAGAACGAAAAGGTCTTATTGTTGCTTGAATATCATTAGCAAGCTTGAGATTATAACTTGCAACTTTTGAAAACTCTTCTGAACTGTCCAACATAAAATTATATGCATCTGCAATTTTTTGCAGACTTTCAAGGATTCTGTCACTGTCGGGATAAAAATTTATATGTACATCTATATCAGATGACTTCCTTAGTTTTACTTTAAGGCACTTACCCATAGTAAATTCATTAGAAAGTGTATGCCTTTCGGTTTCATCCATATAAAACGTTGAACTTTTTGGACTGCGTTCAATTCTGTCAAGTTCTAAATACGATACAAGCCCATTGCCATTAGCATCCTTATCAACAAGTGTAAATATAGGCTCTCCTGCTGCTGACCCTGTCATATCTGATTCTATCTCCATCCAGATTTTATTGGGATTATCATGGTCTTTTTCTATCCTTGTCTGTATTCCGATATTTGCTTTATTAATAAATGAAGACAATCCATTCACAATCTCTCTGTTGTTTGCGTCACTTCGTACATTGTACTGGAAATCATACATATCATCACCAACATTAATTTGAAACTTATATGTACCTCCTGCCAGCCCTTTGCCAGTCATATACAATTCTCTGCCTTTATTAATCTGGCTTAAAGCAAGGTTTTCAACCCTTATTGAAAATTCGTCAGGCAGTTTGCTCTGGTCTTCTCCTATAATCTGTGCACCAACTATGTCTATATTAGAAGAATACGCTTTTTTATTATTAAAAGCACTGTCAGGTGAGTTGTCACAAAGCTCTTCAAAGCCGTTTTGAAACATTATTGCTGATTCTTTTACACCAAGCAGGTAAGTTTGCTTAGCATCATTCATTTTCACAAAATAAGTAGGTGATTCTTTTGTAAGCTTAGTTATCTCATTTACAATATTACGAAGCTCTGATGCTTTATGGGTATCATACTTAGTAAGTGGTTTTGGTCTGTATGTGGGTACAAGATAATTATATGAATTGGTGTCTTTATCCTCTATTCCCATATAAGCGACCCCCTTCCTTTAATGTTACATCACTATTATCAGTATAGCAACTTTTACTGCTTTTGTCGATTAGTTTATAAAAAAAATTAAAAGCACTATCTGTTAATACGACATTATATCAACAGATAGCGCTTTTTTGTAAATAGTATATTTTATAATACACACTTTTGTGTGTATTAATGTGCCATAATAATCTTCTTTGGACACTTAGCTGCACATTTTCCACATCCAGTACACTTGCTCTGATCAATATGTGCAATGTTATTTTCAACTGTAATAGCACCTGTTTCACATTGCTTTTGACATATTCCACAGCCAATACAACCTGTGTCGCATACAGCCATTACCTTTGGTCCTTTATCTTTATTAGAACATGTAACTGCAAGTTTTGCATCATATGGAACCAGTTCAATAAGTCCATTCGGACACTCCTGTATACACTTTCCACATGCAACACACTTATCTTTATCTACAACAGCAACACCATGTTCTACATGTATTGCATCAAACTGGCACGCAGCAACACATGAACCAAATCCAAGACAGCCAAATGAGCATGCCTTGTCGCCACGTCCTGGTATTGCTGTAGCTCTTTTACAGTCTGATATTCCATAATAGTTTGCCTTAATACCAGCTTTGTCGCATGTACCTGCACATTTTACATATGCAACCATCTTAACTGCGTCTCCACTGTCAACACCCATAACTGCACCAATTTTTTCTGCTACTGCTGCACCTCCTACTGGACACGCATTTACAGGAGCTTCGCCAGCCGCTATCGCCTTTGCAAGCGCATCACAGCCCGCAAAACCGCAGCCGCCGCAGTTATTACCAGGAAGAAATTCACGTACTGCAACTTCTTTTTCATCTACTGGTACAGCAAATGCTTTTGCTGCAAATCCAAGAAGGAGACCAATAAGAAGACCTGTCACACCTATTACTCCTGCAGCAACACCCACGCCTGACGCAGACGATGCCAAAAATAAAATTTGTACCATTTGATTCTCCTCCTTTCTATACTAAACCTGCAAAACCGCAGAATGCAATAGCCATTAAACTTGCTGTAACAAGTACAATAGGTGTTCCCTTAAACGATTCAGGTATATCATTAAATTCTATATGTTCACGTATGCTTGCAAGAATTACGATAGCAACAAGGAAACCAAGTGCAGTAAATAAACCTGTTATAACACTTTCAATGAAATTACATCCATTAGTAATATTGTTAATAGCTACGCCAAGCACTGCACAGTTTGTTGTGATAAGAGGTAAAAATACACCAAGTGATTCATACAGTGGTGGCATAAATTTTTTAAGTACCATTTCTACAAACTGTACAAGTGCGGCAATTATAAGAATAAATGCTATAGTTTGCAGATATTCAAGATGTAGTGGAACTAAAATAAAATAATAAATAGGATATGTTATTATTGATGCAATAGTTATTACAAACGTAACCGCAGCGCCCATGCCCGCAGCTGTCTCTACTTTCTTAGATACGCCAAGAAATGGACAGATGCCGAGGAACTGACTAAGTACAACATTGCTTACTAACATAGATGAAATCATAATAACGAATAAATTCACTTAAATCAATCCTCCTTCTTTGCCTGTGCAGCCTTTGCTTCTCTTGCTGCTTTTGCCTTAGCTGCTGCTTCTTTAGCTGCCTGTGCCTTAGCAGCTTTTTGTGCTGCACGCTCTGCTTCAATAATTCCTTTATTGGCTACACAGCTTGCTCCTGTACACTGTGCACAGTTTCCGCCACATGACATACTGGAATCTCCACCTGCTACATTAGTTGCTGATGGCAGTTTAAGTTTATTTTGTATAGCTGTAAGACATGCAAGCACAAGAAATGCACCTGGAGCCAATACAAAAAATGTAATATGGTAATCCTCTGGTATAAACTGGAATCCAAAGATTGCACCGCCGCCAAGTATTTCTCTGCATATTCCTATAAGTGTAAGACCCATAGTAAAACCAAGTCCCATACCAATACCGTCAAATATAGATGGCAGGACAGGATTCTTAGAAGCATATGCCTCTGCTCTTCCCAGAATAATACAGTTTACAACGATAAGCGGAATATATACGCCAAGTGCGCTGTTAAGTGCTGGTATAAATGCCTGTAAAAGTAACTGTATAATAGTTACAAATGAAGCTACTACTACGATAAATGCCGGAATACGGACTTTATCAGGAATGACCTTTCTAAGCAATGATATAAATGCATTGGACAGGACAAGAACAGCCGTTGTCGTAAGCCCCATTCCAAGCCCATTCATCGCAGATGATGTTACAGCAAGGGTAGGACACATACCAAGCATCATAACAAAGGTCGGATTTTCGGTAATAATACCATTTTTTAAACGTTCTGTACAAGTACTCATGTATTTACCTCCTTACTGCTGGCTTGCTACAAATTTCAATGCTACATTTACAGCTCTTGTCACTGCACTGCTTGTAATAGTAGCACCTGAAATTGAGTTAATAGTTCCATTGTCTTTACTGCCACTTCCGTCTTTTACAACTGACAGTGTTTTATCAGCCGTCATACCAATATACTGGCTATTCCAGTCTTCTTTTGTGCTGTTCTGTCCAAGACCTGGAGTTTCATTACTTGCATCAAGTATCTGTATTCCAAGCACTTCACCTTCATTAGTGATACCAAGTGCAATAGTAACAGCGCCGCCATAACCTTTGCCGCTGACTTTTATAACATAACCTGCCTGTGAGCCGTCTGCTGTAGCAGTCCTTGCTTCAATAAGTTCCACATCTGTATATGAAGTAGTGTCATCTTGCTTTCCTGCTGCGACATCACTCTGGAAGCTTTCAAGAGACTTTGTAAGTGCATCATCATTTGCAAACTCTGCATCTTTATATACTGCTGCATATGCCTCATTAGTCGCTTTTTCCTCTGCCTGTGCAATAGGGTCTTTTGTAATCATATACACAGCGCCAAGAAGTACACCTGCAACAAGTGTTATTATAAAAAGCGCTATAGCATCATGTACAAGAGTACTCTTTTCATTATTTGCCATCTTTAATTCCCTCCTTTCCAAATGGAACAGGAATTGTAATCTTCTCAATCAATGGCACGAAAAGATTACAGATGATGATTGCATAAGAAACACCTTCTGCTGATGCGCCAAAAATACGGAAAATTCCTGTAAGGACACCAAGAGCCACGCCAAAAATAATCTGTCCATTTGGTGTAATTGGACTTGTTACATAGTCAGTTGCCATAAAGAAAGCACCTAACATAAGACCACCACCGCAAAGTTCTGCAACAAGATATGTAATATCAAAGCCACGTCCGCCAAAGAGCAGCACAAATATTGCAAAAGTACAGATATAACATACTGGTATTTTCCAGTCAATAATCTTTTTAACAAGAAGATATGCTGCACCTATAAGAATTGCAATAACAGAAGTTTCACCAATAGTACCACCAATATTGCCAATAAACATATTAATTACATTTGTAGAAACCTGTGTCTGACCATCCCCTGCGGCAAGAATATCTGCTATACTAGCTGCTTTGTCTCCATTTTTAATAATTGCAAGTGGTGTTGCACCTGTAACACCATCATATGTAAATGATGTCATCTTTCCTGCAAATGATACCATAAGGAAACATCTTGCACCAAGGGCAGGGTTCATAAAGTTCTGACCAAGACCACCAAATAACTGTTTAACTACTATAATTGCAAATACACTTCCCAGTACAGCCATCCATACAGGAAATGTTGATGACAGGTTAAGTGCGAGAAGCAGCCCTGTCAAAGCTGCGCTTCCATCATTAACTGTAATAGGAAGCTTCATAGCTTTTTGCCATACAAACTCAGTAAGCATACATGTTGCAACACACGCAGCTATAAGTATCAATGCCTTAAATCCAAAATTTACAATACCAAAAGCGGAAGCAGGCACTAGGGCAATGATTACACACCACATGATTGACTTTGTAGAAGAATTGTCACGTACATGTGGAGATGATGAAATGTTTAATAAATTACTCACGTTTATCCCTCCTATTTCTTTCTTCTCTGTGCCATTACATACTGGCGTGCCTGTTTAAATGTCTGCGTCAGAGGGCGTTTTGCAGGACAAACAAATGTACAGCTTCCGCACTCGTAACACTCCATGCCATTTAACTTGACAAATGCGTCATAATCGTTATTCATAGCAGCTTGAGCCATCTTCTGTGGTACAAGATTGCCTGGACATGCATTGACACAACGACCACACCTTATACATGGAGAAGGTTCGTTTTCTGCTACCTCATCTTTTGTAAGCGCAAGTAGTGATGATGAGGTTTTAGTTATAGGTACATTAAGGTCAAACATGGCAAATCCCATCATCGGACCGCCAGATATAATCTTAGCTGGTTCTCTTGAAAAACCTCCTCCTTCTTCAACAAGTTCAGCATGGCTTGCTCCAAGCCTGACATTGACATTGACAGGAGTTTTAAATGCATCTCCAGTAAGTGTCATAACTCTTGTTATAAGAGGAGTAGATTTACATACTGCCCTGTAAATAGCTATTACAGTTGCAATATTATCAACTATACAGCCTGCGTCTGCAGGAAGCTTTGCCGAGTAAATTTTTCTTCCAGTAGCCGCAGAAATAAGGGTGCGCTCACCACCCTGTGGATATTTCGTCTTTAACGCCTTAACTTCAATACGACTTTCTCCTCTGACTACTTCTTTCATCTTTGCAATAGCATCAGGTTTATTATCTTCAATACAGATATAACCTTTAGCTTTATCAAAAAGCTTAAGTATTACTTTAAGTCCTCCCACAATTTCTTCAGGACACTCAAGCATCTGACGGTAGTCAGATGTAAGATATGGCTCACATTCTGCACCATTGACCAAAATATAGTCGATTTTGTCTGGATCTTTTGGTGTAAGCTTGACATTAGTTGGAAAGCCAGCACCTCCCATTCCAACAATACCTGCTTCTTTTACAATTTCACGTATTTCATCATTGGAAAGTTTAGTATAGTCACGGTCTTTGCCAAGCCCTTCAATGCCTGTATACTTTCCGTCATTTTCAATGACCACACACATAACATTTGAACCATTTAACATCATTCTAGGTTCAACAGCCTTAACCGTTCCAGAGACAGAACTGCAAATATTGGCGGAAATAAAACCACCAGCTTCGCCTATTTTCTGCCCAACAAGAACTTTATCACCTTTTTGCACTATAGGTTTAGCAGGTGCACCTATATGCTGCGCCATCGAGAATACCAACTCCCCCTTTGGCATAACGGTTTTGATTGGCAAATCCTTAGACAATTCTTTTCCCTCGTAGGGATGCACACCCCCACGAAATGTTGCTTCACTCATTCCGTTTCCCCTTTCTAATTTACTTTTGTTGATTAATTCAACACTACTTTTTTATTGTACCATTTTAACGGAAAATGTCAATCAACAAGCAACACAATTCAGCAGTATTGCCAATTATTGGTGTATAAAAATATAAAACTAGCCGCCTGTGGCGTAAAATAATAATAAGTTCATAATTAAAAAAAATTTGTTCACATATTTTTTACAAGTAAAACATTACATGTTCATAATTTATGAATATAATAAACCTATCAAATGAAACAAAAACATTTGATAAGTGCTTAAATTTTTTTCATACCTTCTCCTTTAAGAATCGCTTCTTGGGCGGTTCTTTTTAATTGCTGAATATATTGTAAAAAAATAACGCACAGGACACTTTAGTATATAATAAAAATCCTGTGCGTCAAATTATTATGGTCTTATAAAGCTACCTAGCGGACTTGAACCGCCGACCTCATCCTTACCAAGGATGCGCGCTACCGACTGCGCCAAGGTAGCTTAATAACTATATATAATAGCTTGCGAAAATTATTATATAATACATTACACAATATTGCAAGCTTAATTTCAAAATTCTTTCTGTCTATTTAATTTTGTCTTTATCCTTTGTAAAGCATTGTCAATAGATTTAGGAGTTTTATTCATCTGTACAGCTATCTCTTGATATGTCATGCCATTCAGATATTTATTAAGCACTTGCTTTTCCATTTTGCTTAAACTCTTAAATAGCTGTTCAAGTGCAGATACAGCACTTTCTTTGCTTATAACTATATCTTCTGGATTTTTCTCTGCCGCTTCTAATTCTTGGTCTATCATAAAGCCAATTTCACTTGATTCATTATTTACAGAAAATGCAGGGGCATATATTGAAATATATGTATTAAGTGGTTGATTTTTCATGCGGTTTGATACCTTTATTGCAGAATAGATATATCTTGAAATACACAGTTCAGCAAAAGTCTTAAATGAAGCTTCTTTTTCTGGAATATAACTGCATATTGCTTTATAAAGTCCAATCATTCCTTCCTGCACTAAATCATCTTTATCACCTCCAATTAAAAATAGTGGACGTGCTTTTTGACGCACCAAACTTTTATATTTTTCCATTAGAAAAGTCATTGCATCATCATTGCCAGACTGTGCTATTTTAATAATATCATTTTCAGACAGTTTGCTAAATTCATCTTCCATATATCCACTCCTGGCGCTGTCTTACTATCTCATATGATAAAATTCCTGTGGCAACTGCTACATTAAGTGAATTAATATCGCCAAACATTGGTATTGATGCAATAAAATCACAATTTTCTTTAACAAAGCGACTTGCTCCACTACCTTCACCTCCAATAACCAGCCCTATTGGTCCTGTAAGATCCAGATTGTACATGATTTCTCCTTTCATATCACCACATACAAACCAAAGTCCTTGACCTTTTAAATATTCGATAGTTTGTACTATATTTGTCACTTTTGCAACAGGTGTATAATGAATAGCCCCAGCTGAAGCTTTTACAACAGTCGCCGTCAGTCCTGTGGCATGTTTTTTTGGTATTATAATTCCATGCACTCCAGCCTGATTAGCTGTTCTTATAATCGAACCAAGGTTATATGGGTCTTCTATACCATCTAATAATATAAGAAAAGGTGGCTCATTTTTTTCTTTTGCTGTTTTAAGCATATCTTCAATAGTGCTATACTCATATGCAGCAATATAAGCAATCACACCCTGATGTTTTCCTGTATCTGACATTTGGTCAAGACGTTGTTTTTTTACAAAACTGACAAAAGAACCCTGTCTCTTAGCCTCACGTAAAATTGTACGCACAGGACCATCTTGGCATCCGTCCAGTACAAAAAGTTTGTCAACTGTTTTGCCTGACCTAAATGCTTCTAAAACACTGTTTCTTCCTTCTATAGTCAATCCTTCACTTCTCATTATAGGAATCCCTCTCTTTCCATTCCTTGTTTTATTATATCAAGTGCTCTGTCTAATCTATTATTAAGGTAAAGATAGCCTATTAAAGCTTCAAATCCAGTTGCCACTCTATAATCCACAATAGATGAATTTTTTGCAGATGTAGCCGATTTTGTATTGCGGGCACGTTTATAGACAACTCTTTCTTCTTCTGTAAGTTCATTTAAAACAGATTTTATAATTCGTGCTTGTGATGGTGCTTTTACAATATTACTTGTTTTTTTATGAAACTCTCTTACTTTGCCATTTCCTAAATCAAGTATAATTGTTCTTACTACTAAATCAAAAACTCCATCACCTATATATGCAAGCGCAAGTGAAGAATATTGTTCTGGTTTTACCTTGCTTTTACCAAAATACCTTTGTATTTTATCTAAAAAACTAACGTCCATAAATTTGTTCCTTATTATATTTTTGTAAAGTAAAGAAACTGTAATGAAGTAAATCATTACAGTTTCTTTTATAACTAAGGCGACTAACGGATTTGAACCGATGATCAGGGAGTTGCAGTCCCATGCCTTACCACTTGGCTAAGTCGCCGCAAATAAAATGACTCCAACGGGATTTGAACCCGTGTTACCGCCGTGAAAGGGCGATGTCTTAACCGCTTGACCATGGAGCCATA
>DESG01000074.1 GCA_002361175.1 Lachnoclostridium sp. UBA3320
TTTAAAAAACTTGTAAAGTGGTGCCTTCAATAATAATACTACTTATTAAAGACACTAACTTACACACTTATTACATGTTTTTTAATTTAAATTTTATGATATCTAATGATTATCTGTAATGAAACAGGAAAATTATACTGCTGATTATAGCAGATTTTTTATATTCAGTGTGCTTTTTTATGGTACAATATATAAGGGTGTGGAAATTTAAAGATTATGGGCTGGCAATCCAAGTTCATATATTACATCGTATTTAAAAACAAGTGAAAAGAAAAATATTTTGCATATTTTGACTATTTATTAAGCTTTACACTTCTGTAATAATCCTTTATAATAATTATATTAACAAAAATAAAGAGGAAAAATATGGGAAAAGTACAATTAATTATTAAAGCAATTTATGCAGGATTTATGATTGGAATAGGTGGGATTGTATATTTGTCTTTGGAAAATAAGATAATAGGTTCTTTGTTGTTTTCTTTTGGACTATTAACAATAGTAACACAGGGATTTTATTTATACACAGGCAAAATAGGATTTGTCAAAAAATTCAGGGAATTTTTAGATATGCTGTTTATAATAGCAGGGAATTTTATAGGGACTTTTATTGCAACATTTATGTCCCAGATGGCACATCTTAATATCGACAGTGCAGAATTAGCCAGCAAAAAGTTAAACAACAGCATATCAAATGTTTTTTTCTTATCAGTATTTTGTGGTGTTATGATGTTTCTTGCAATAGACAACTTTAATAAATCAAAAAATATTTTATTTATAATAGCACCAGTAATGATATTTATACTTTCTGGCTTTGAGCATTCGGTAGCAAATATGTTTTATTTTAATCTGGCTGGTCAATACAATGTAAAATCATTTGGTTATATTTTTATAATGCTGGTGGGTAATGGCATTGGTGCAAAAATATTTAATTTAAAACCAGAGTAAACAATGCTAATTTAAAAGGAGAAAAATTTATGACTGGAAAAACATTAAAAAACTTTATATGGAATAAACATTGCCCATTTTTTTTATTTACAGTATTCTTGTTTTGTATGGGTATTTATTATAATAATATTAGTGCAGATGCAAGCGGAGGAAAGGTTACAGTATATACTAAAAACGATGAGATTATAGATTGCGAGGGAAAAGGCACACTAATTATTGGAAAAAATATTAAAAAGATATCACTGATAAAATATCTTGAAAGTGGAAAGATGAGTGTAACAGAATTTAAAGTTGCTTCGGGCAATAAGTATTTTACTGCTGTAGATGGAGTTTTATTTAGTAAGGATAAATCAGAGCTGATATGCTATCCAGATGCTAAGGAAGCTACGTCGTATACTGTTAATTCATATGTAAAATCTATATCCCAAAATGCATTTGCTTATAATAAGTATCTTGAATCAGTTTCTATTCCCGCAAGTGTTAATAGAATTGATTCTTATGCATTTCAAAATTGTGAAAAGCTTGACAGTGTAGTATGTAAAGCGACTATATCAAGTATCTATGGAATGTTTTATAACTGCAAATCATTAAAATCATTTAATATTCCTGAAAGTGTAACAGAAATTATGGAGGATGCATTTGCTGGTTGTGAATCACTGGAAATTAAGATAGGAAAAAATGTATCTTATATATATGACAATGCTTTTCATAATGCAGTAGCTTTATTTGAAGTTGATAAAGATAATACTCATTATACTGTTATTGATGGTGCGTTGTATTCTGCAGATGGTGCAAGGCTTATGTTTTTACCATATAAAAAGCAAGAAACATATACTATACCTGATACAGTCAGGGATATAAACAGGTATGCGTTCTATGAAAATAAATTTATTAAAGAAATTATAATCAATGCAAAAGAATTTAATATGAATAACCTATATGGATGCAGTAATTTGGAAAAAATAATATTTTCTGATAATATAGAAAATATTATCGCTGGTGACAGGGAAGATGTTGCAATAACTGGTTATAACCTGAAAAATCTTAAAGATATAGTTGTTCCAGAAACGAACCAGTATTATAAGTCATATGAGGGTGGTTTGTATTCTGCTGATTATAAGAATATGTATATGATACCAGCAGGGCGTGATACACTTATTATTAATGAAAATGTGGAAAGTATAAAAGATGATTGTAATTGCCAGAACAGGTTTAAATCAATAAGTATTTCTGACACTAATAAATTTTTTACAGTAAAAGACAATGTACTATATGATAAAGATATGACTAGGATAGTTATTTTTTCAGGACAGATGACAACATATGAAATTCCTGCTAGTGTAAGTGATATATCAGTTATTTTAAATGATTTCTGCACTGATTTGGAAGATGAAGGATTTACAAAATATAACAATGCCGCATATAATCTTGAGAATATTACAGTAGATGCAGCAAGCAATTATTTTAAAACTGTAGATAATGTGTTGTATAACAAGGATATGACAGAGCTTGTATTATATCCTCAAAAACGCAGAGGCGCATATGCTGTGCCTGTAAGTGTTATAAATCTTAACCCAGCGTCATTTGCATCGGCATCAGCATTGACAGAACTGACAGTTCCAGTTAATAGCATACTTGTATTAAATGGATGTACTTCATTAAAAAAACTGGAATATTCAGAAAGCGTAACAAGTGTAACTGTTTATGGAAACTGGCTAGGCACAGGCGGGGTACAGCTTGAAAAATTATATCTTCCAGGAAGCATAAGATATATAAATCTTGTGAGAATAGGTGAAAATGCTACAATTTATGGATATAATAATACTGGTGAATATGAATATGATGGAAATCCTATAGAAGATGTAAAGACATATGTCACAGGTTCAGGATATAAATATAGAAACCTTGGTGCTGCACCAAAAACTGTACAGAATGTAAAAGCTGTCAAAAATGGAAGTAATATAAAGGTATCATGGAAAGCACAGCCAAAAGCTGCTGGATATAAAGTATCATATGTACCTGATAAAAGAAATATATACAAAGAAACTGTGTTAAAAAATATGACTGGAGGCAAAAAAACTTCTTGTACATTTAAAAAAATCAAGCTAAATGGAAAGAAGAAGATACTTATAAGAGCTTATAGAGTTATAAATGGAATTAAGGTGTATGGAAAACCAGTTGAGATAATATGCAAATAAACAAAAATATTAAATATCCATGCTTGCGAGTGACAAGATGCAAATTCTTAAAAAAACTTAATAATATTGCAATCTGTGTCATGTGCAGTTATAATATATTAACAACACTATAACAAAAAAGAAATGGAGATTTTAGTATGTGGAAGAAAATAATGGTTACGTTGTTGCTGGTTATGAGTGCATGTGCAGGATTTTTCGTCGCAAAGGCACAAGTAACATTTAATAACACATTAAACCATATGAACCGTGATTATGATACAGCTCTTAAAAATGTTGATTTAAGTGGTATCAAAGTTAATTCAGATGAAAATGTTATCAATATACTTATAGTTGGCAATGACTACAGAGAAGAAAAGTATTACGATGCAGCAGGTCTTACTGATACTATGATTATAGCTACTATGGATAAAAAGCATAAAAATCTTAAACTTACATCACTTATGAGGGATATGCTTGTTGATATCCCTGACCATGGTTCAAATAAACTTAATGCTGCCAATTCTTTTGGCGGTATAGAGCTTTTATACAAAACTATAGCACAGAATTTTAATATTGAACTTGATGGATATGTTGAAGTTGGATTTGACGCATTTGAAAAAATTGTCAATGCTGTTGGTGGGGTAGAAGTAGAACTTACAGAATCAGAAGCATCATATCTTAATACAACTAATTATATTTCCAAAAAGCGTTTTAGAAATGTTGTGGTAGGTAAACAAAAACTTAATGGCAATCAAGCACTTGGCTATTGTCGTATACGTAAAAGTGGTGTAACAACTATTACAGGTCTTATTGATGACTATGGTCGTACTTGGAGACAACGTACTGTTATTAGCGGTGTATTTAACAAAATCAAATCACTGTCATTACCAGAGTGCCTTGATTTAGCAAATGATATCCTTGGGGAAGTTACAACTGACCTTACTAACGATGCTATAATTAATTATATGAAAGATGTAATATTTATGGGTACAACAGAGGTATCACAGCTTCAGATACCTATAAGCGGTTATTTCAGAAGTTCATATGATGGCGAATATTCAGTTGGTTCAGTGCTTATACTTACTGATGGCTCTTCATCAGAGCGCGATTTGTCAAATAATGCAGAGGCACTTAATAAGTTTATATTTGAATACGATGGTAAAACGCCATTTTCGTATGGTGACTATACTAGTGATGAAACAGGTGCTAGTGAAGAATAACTTGGATTTTTATAAAAGGGCGGCTATTAAATAGCTGCCCCTTTACATAATAAGGAGGTAACACACTGCCAGCTTATGCTAGCAGGAGGCGTTTAAACAATTTATAAAAATAATCTATAAAGCCAGCTTCTTTTACGTCTTCCGATGCTAAAATCGGAATTTTATCAATTTCTTTATTATCAAGGGTATAAATTACACTTCCAATTTCATCTCCCTTTTTAATAGGTGCTTTAATTTCTTTCTTAAATATTGTCTTTTTTTCAATTTTATCAGAAGATTCATTACCGCATAATGTATAAGAAAAATTTCTGCTTACTTTTCCTTTAATTTTTTCCTTCATACCATTTATAACTTTCTGTGGCTTTACAGAAATATTTGTAGCTTTTTCAGAATAATTGGTACAGTTTGAGAATCCATAGTCAAGAAGTGCTGCCGCTTCTGCAAATCTTTCTTTGGGGTCAGGTGCTGCCATAACTACAGCAGTCAGACTTATGCCATTACGTTTAGCAGTAGCAGAAAGACAGTATTTAGCTTTGGCAGTTGAACCAGTTTTAAGTCCTGTTATACCATCATATGTACGAATTAATTTATTGGTATTAGTAAGACCAAACTGTGTTGAACCTTTTCTAGTTGAATGTGTTATTTCGTCCATCCATACAGTAGAATAATCCGAGATTTCAGGATATTTATTCATCATTTCCCTAGACATAAGCGCCACATCATAAGCACTGCTATAATGACCACTTTCTATTGTATCATCAAGACCATTGCAATTTTTAAAACTAGTATGCAACATACCAAGTTCTTTGGCCTTTTCATTCATTTTTTTAACAAATTCACTTTCAGAACCACTTATAAATTCAGCCATTGCAACAGCAGCATCATTAGCACTTGCTATACTTATACATTTAATCATAGTATCAACCGTCTGTGTTTCTCCAGGCTCTAAGTATACTTGAGAACCACCCATTGAAGCAGCATATTCACTTGTAGGCACATTGTCTTCCAATGTTATTTTTTTATCATGCAATGCCTCAAAAATAAGCAAAAGCGTCATAATTTTTGTAATACTTGCAGGAATCAATTCTGTATCTTTTTCCTTTTCAAATAAAATTCTGCCGCTATTATTTTCTATAAGCACTGCTGCTTTAGCAAGGATAGATACACCAGTCTGAGATGAAGTTTTATCATCTTCAGGAATGGTATTGCTTATAACAGGAATAAAACTATTTCTATGCTCATTTATATTTGCATAGGCATTACAGCTGCATATGATAATGGATATAGATACAAGCAATAATATTGTTTTTGTAAGAATGGCTGTTTTTTTCTTATAATTCATCGTACCTCATTTCTACAGATATTTCTGAAAAGCTAAGGTTAATACTATTATATTTAGAAAAAAGCAAAATATTACAAGTTTTTTGGTGTAATATTGTAAAAAAAATTAGCACTCACCTCTTGACGTGGCTAACAATGGGTGCTATAATTGCTTTCAGAAAAAATGGTAACAATATATTTTGAATAGATTGGAGGGAAGACTTATGAACATCAGTAAATTTACACAAAAATCACAAGAAGTTGTACAGAATTGCGAAAAAATAGCAATGGATTATGGACATCAAGAGATTGCACAGCCACATTTGCTGGCATCAATGCTTACTGTTGAAGACAGTCTTATAAGAAAGCTTATTGAAAAGATGGGTATTGAACCAGATGTGTTTATGGCACAGATAGATGGACTTTTGACTAAGAGACCAAAGGTAAGCGGCGGGCAGCTTCATATCGACCAGTATTTAAATCAGACACTTATATATGCAGAGGATGAAGCAAAGCATATGGGAGATGAATATGTTTCTGTTGAGCATTTGTTTTTAAGTTTGCTCGCACATCCCGACAAAGATGTCAAGGCACTTTTAAAGCAATGTCAGATTACAAAAGAAAGATTTTTACAAGCATTATCGAAAGTACGTGGCAATCAAAGAGTGACTAGTGACAATCCAGAAGCTACTTATGATACACTTGAAAAATATGGTCAAGACCTTGTGGAAAGGGCAAAAGATGGAAAGCTTGACCCTGTTATTGGCAGAGATAGTGAAATCCGCAATATTATAAGAATTCTTTCACGTAAAACAAAGAATAATCCTGTGCTTATAGGTGAGCCTGGTGTTGGAAAGACAGCTGCTGTTGAAGGGTTGGCGCAACGTATTGTACGTGGCGATGTACCAGAGACACTTAAAGATAAGAAAATATTTGCGCTTGATATGGGTGCACTTATTGCTGGTGCTAAGTATCGTGGTGAGTTCGAAGAGCGTCTTAAAGCGGTACTTGAAGAAGTGAAAAAAAGTGATGGGCAGATAATACTGTTTGTTGACGAACTGCACACTATAGTTGGCGCAGGAAAGACAGATGGTGCTATGGATGCGGGAAATATGTTAAAGCCAATGCTTGCAAGAGGTGAACTTCACTGCATTGGTGCAACAACACTTGATGAATACCGTATGTATATTGAAAAAGATGCCGCACTTGAAAGAAGGTTTCAGCCTGTCATGGTGACAGAGCCAACAGTTGAGGACACTATTTCAATACTTAGAGGACTTAAAGACAGATATGAAGTTTTCCATGGCGTAAAGATAACAGATGCCGCACTTGTCGCAGCAGCGACATTATCTAATAGATATATATCAGACCGCTTTCTGCCTGATAAAGCTATTGACCTTGTAGATGAAGCATGTGCAATGATTAAAACAGAGCTTGACAGCTTGCCAGCAGAGCTTGATGCAGTTCAGAGAAAGATTATGCAGCTTGAAATAGAAGAGGCAGCACTGAAAAAAGAAAGTGACAATCTTTCTAAAGAAAGGCTTGAAAACCTGCAAAAAGAACTTGCAGAATTAAAAGACAATTTTACAGGACAAAAAGCTAAATGGGATCAGGAAAAGTCCGCTGTAGATAAGGTTAATAAACTTAAAGAACAGATAAATGGTATACAAACTGAGATGGAAACTGCTAAAAGGGAGTATAATCTTGAGAAATTGGCGGAGTTACAATATGGCAAACTTCCAGAGTTAGAAAAGAAGCTTCAGGCAGAAGAAGATAAAGTTAAAAATAATGACCATACTCTTGTACAGGAAAATGTCACAGATGATGAAATCGCTAAGATTATTTCAAAGTGGACTGGTATTCCTGTTGCAAAGTTAAATGAAGGTGAGCGTGAGAAAACACTGCATCTTGAAGATGAACTTCATAAACGTGTAATAGGACAAGATGAGGGAGTAAAACTTGTATCAGAAGCTATACTGCGTTCAAAAGCTGGTATAAAAGACCCTTCTAAGCCTATTGGTTCTTTCTTGTTTCTAGGGCCTACTGGAGTAGGCAAGACAGAACTTGCCAAAACACTTGCTGCAAGTTTATTTGATGATGAAAACAATATGGTAAGAATTGATATGAGCGAATATATGGAGAAATATTCAGTGTCAAGGCTTATTGGAGCGCCTCCGGGATATGTAGGATATGAGGAAGGTGGACAACTTACAGAGGCAGTAAGGAGGAAACCATATTCAGTTGTACTTTTTGATGAAATAGAAAAAGCACATCCTGATGTATTTAATGTGCTTTTACAAGTACTTGATGATGGAAGAATTACAGACTCACAAGGACGCACAGTTGATTTTAAAAATACAATACTTATCCTTACTTCAAATATTGGTTCATCATACCTTCTTGATGGCATTATGGAGGATGGAAGTATAAGAAAAGAAGCTTATGATATGGCAATGAATGATTTGCGTGCAAGCTTTAGACCTGAATTTTTAAACAGGCTAGATGAAATAGTTATGTTTAAACCGCTGACTAAAGAAAATATAAGCGGAATTATAAATATTTTGCTTGAAGAATTAAATAAAAGGCTTGCAGATAAAGAAATTAAAGTTAAACTTACAGACGCTGCAATAAATTTAGTAGCTGATGAAGCGTATGAGCCAAGTTTCGGTGCACGTCCGTTAAAAAGATATCTACAGAAGAATGTTGAAACACTTCTTGCACGTGAAATTCTTGGGAACAAGGCAAAAGCAGGAGATACAGTTGTAATTGACTGTATAAACGGCGCACTTGGCATAAATTAAAAACAATTAAATGTATTATAATATCAATTTTAAATACACACTCTCTTAGGTCCTGTGTATAACAGAGGTTAGGAGAGTGTGTTAAATTTATGTGTTTTTAAAAAAGTTTTTTGCAAGCAGATTCTTTATCCAAAAATGGACCTGCAACTGTTGTAACACTGCGGCGGAGGCCAAAATAATCCAAGATGAAAGTAATAGGACTGCCATCTGGATTTTCGTATTTTTGTTCTGGTTCAAATGCTATTCCAAGACTTTGTGTAGATAGTATTCCAACGCTTTGTTTGGGCAGTATATCATATAAATTTGTATGCAAATACCAGCCATCTGCTGTTTCTTTTAAAGACACTTCAACATTATTTTCTGTATCTACAAAAGCATCTGCTTCTTTTTCCCAAGGTTTAGCACCATTATAATATAAATTGCCAGAAGCCCAGACTGGAAGATGGTCATAATAAATATTGCCTGTGTCAGCACCCATGCCACAGTATCCATCAAACTGGCGTTTCCATTCTTCAAATGAAGGATATCCATTATAAGGAAACGTTCCAACAAGCATATTGCAGTCATCCGCTACGATAAATATATATAA
>DESG01000053.1 GCA_002361175.1 Lachnoclostridium sp. UBA3320
TTTCTTAAGTTCGCGCCTATGGGGTTTAATCCTTTGACACATGACTTTGGGTATCAAGCAATCGAAAGCGAGAATGATCCGCCAGATGCTCAAAAATGGGATTTACTCACAAAAGAGGAGTTAGATTTTGTAGGAAAATGGGCTTTGGAGGAACGTGAGAAAAAGAAAGCTCAAAAAAGGTATTGACATTAATAGCATCTCGGATTCTAACAAATAAACTGAAATTTGACTTCCATAAAGAGATTTCATATAATATTAGCATCATAAAATCAGAATCTAAGTAAGAGGAGTATTTTATGCCAAAAAAAGTATATGAAATTATGCACAAGGACAGAAAAGTAGCAAAAATAGATGAAACAGGACATTGTAAGATACATTTTAAATCTTTTATGCCCTATAATTTGTATTTAGAAGAAGAAAGCGACATAGATTCTCTAATAAATAATGTAATTAATTTTAATTACTGGTGTGCTTCTAGGCTTCTGACACTTGACCGTAAGTATGCAAAAGAAATATTAAATAGTATTGGAATGTTACAAGCCGTCACAGACAGAGACAGAGCTAAAATTGCATTATCATATCGCTGTGCTTCATTGACAGATGTTTTTTGGGTACGAAGAAAAGGAGAATATATAACATTTAGTGAAATAAATTTATATGATAATCACCTTGACAATACTTTTATTGATATCGCATTAAAAGGGAAACAATACACTGTTCAAAATGAATATCTTGCCAGAGATTTGTCCACTAATGGATGTTTTCCTAAAGCATGGCAGAGGTCAGGAAATAGTTTCAAACTGTTAAAAAATGGTGGGGACAACGCTGTAGAAAGAGAACTGCTTGCAAGCCGTATATGCAGATGCTTTGATGTTTCACAAGTTTTATATGAAGAAGGTTTTTTTGATGGAGAGAAAGTAACTATAAGTGATAATATAACTTCAAAAGAATATTCGATTGTATCCATGGAAGCGTTTGAAATTTATTGTCAGAACAAAAACAGGGATACAGAGAAATACTTATTAAGCCTAGATAAACATAATTACTATATGATGAATATAATAGATTATATTGTTGGCAATACAGATAGGCACTGGGGAAATTGGGGTGTTCTTGTAAATAATTCTAATAACAAGCCAGTGTGTATTCATAAACTTATGGACTTCAATCAGGCATTTAATGCATACGAATCTTTAGAAGGAGCAAACTGCCAGACTGTATTTCATAAACAAATAACGCAAAAAGATGCTGCCATACAGGCAGTAAAATGCATAGGGCTTAACCAGTTAAAAGATGTAAAAGAAGAATTGTTTGCAGTATTGCCGCAGTATTATGAAATGTTTAACAAAAGGCTAGCTTTGTTGAAAAAAATATAAATTGGAGAAAACAGAACAGATATTATGTTCTGTTTTCAGTGTGTGTGATTATGTTCATGTTCTGATGTGCAGCCATTATCTGTACTGTTTTCATCAGAGTGCATATGTTCTGAGCTATGTTCATATCCAGCAATCAAATCATGCAGCTCTGACATACTCATGTTTCTACAATCATCAATGGTTACTGTATTATCATATTGTACAAGCTGTAAATAAACATAATACTTTCCTAATGAAAGACCATGATTGTGAGCCTGTATGACAATGCTTGTATCTGTACTGATACTTTGGCTGTTGTGTCCAGAATGTTCACAGCATCTTTTTACTTTTGTACTTATAGAACTTTCTTTAGCCTTATCTGCTGCTATTGTAAAAATAAGTTCAGATTCGTCAGTAATATAAGTATCCATAATCTGACTTTCTACAATTTCATCAATAGCTGTGGTATATAATTTTCCTTTTAATGACAAGCTTTTTAAAATTTCTTCTCCCTCTGAGTTATATGCCGTTACAGATATCACCTTGTCAAAGCAATTAAGTGCAAGTTCAATGGACGGATTCACGTCAATACTTATATAAGAAACTGGTGACTGTATCCATAAATATCCTTTTATTCCTGTCACAAAAACTAGTATAAGGCAGGCTATAGCGAATTTTTTTTGGAATAATATATAATTAGCCAGGATTGTTTTACTTTTACGCTTTGATAAAAGAAATTGTTTTGTAGATTCTTTTAACTGGTCATCTGCTTTTATATTATCAAATGCATTATGTATTTTATCTGTCAATGTCTTCACCTCCCAGCTTTTCTTTTAACATTTTCCGACCTCTAGATAACAGGGAATAAACTGTATTCTCTTTTTTGCCAAGTATTTTTCCTATTTCATCCGCCTTATATCCTTCATAATAATACAGGTAAATTACATCTTTATATTTAGCCGGAAGGGAGAGTACTGCTTCCAAAACTTCTTTGTGTTCATCTGGAATCTCTGCTTCTATTTCATTTAACGTTTCAAGTGGCACTTTATTGCGCCGGAAGAAATCATTCAGATAGTCTTTGCAGGAATTAATAGTTACACGGAGCAGCCATGCTTTTTCATGTTCATCATCATTAAATGGCTTGTCATGCAGCATATATTTTAAAAATACATTTTGAAACACATCCTCTGCATCTGAGTGATTTTTCAAATGATAAAAGCAAACATGCCGTACCATATCTGCATATTTCTCTATTGCATGGTTTACATCTGGTTCACTCCGCACATATGCCACCTCCTATCATTTATAATTCTCTTATTATATCATACATATGTGGATTTTGACTATCTAAAATTTTAATCAAATAATGGCATACAGGATAAAATATCTGCTTTATCCTGTATGCCATATGTGAACTTATAGATATTGATGTGCATTAATGGCACCTTCCATTTGCATGGGTTTTATGGTGTTTTGTGCAATACTGTGTACAGTTGCTTGCCTTTTTGTGTACTGTGTCATGGTAAGAACAATAAGTTCCTGTGTAGCTGTTCCTGTGGTGACCGCCGCCATGATGACCATGTGCCATAACAGGTGTGGTAAAACTACTTGTCAGCATAAGACCTGCTGCCATTACAGCAGCTGTTTTTTTCCAGTTTTTCAAAATTTTCATGAGAATTCCTCCTTAATTTTAATTATAAAATACTACTATATAAATAACACGGCTCAAATGGCAAAATTCTTGCATGTAAAATAAAAAAATTTAAAATATCTTAAATGGTATTTAATTAAGACCATTGGAACTTTTATCACAAACTTATGAACATCATAAACGCTATGTCAAAAAATCACTTCTAAAGACTTATTTTTATACAAATTACACAAATTTTGAGATCACTAAAATATTCTTGCTTAATTATAACTGGCATGTTAAACTGTTTGTGCTACATAGAATAAACAGCAAAGGAGAATGACTATGCCTTATATCAAAATTTTCGATAAAAATATATATTATGAAATCCATGGTACAAATAATGACAATACCCTTGTATATTTTCATGGAGGACCAGGCGCAAGCTGTCTTGATTTTACTACTCAGGCTAAGGAACTCAGTAGTAAATTAAAAGTCATAATATTTGATCAGTGCGGTGTGCTTCGTTCCGATCGAATTATGGAAGATGAAGCTTATGGAATGGATATTCAGGTTGAAATGATCGAAGAAATGCGTAAAAAACTCAATATCGATAAATGGAGCGTTTTAGGGCATTCTTATGGCGGTATGCTTGCATGCTTATATACACATACATATCCATCAACCGTCAATAAGTTAATTTTAGATTGTCCAAGTCTTAATTTTATTGATTCTGCAAAATCTACAGCATATTATTTGAGCGATTACGTTTCCAAATCAGATGATAATAAAGCAAAAGTTTTGCTCCAAAAAATCAAAACTACTGATTATACAGATAAAACCATAATATTAGATCTCATATCCTTGTTAGGACATATTAAAGATATGCAGTTGAGAAATTATCTGCACGCAATTACCTATGAAGAATATGTGAAAAATACTTATGTAGAAGTAATTCCTGATGAAATGTGGGCGAAATCTGAAACTCATTTAATGAAGCTGATTGATGAAGAAAAAATGATTGAAAATTTTCTGCCCATGTTAAAAGATATATCCAATCCGTTGTTGCTAATAAATGGTCTTTATGATCCTTCCTGCAGTGAAAATCAGATTATATATATTAAAGAAAATGTAAAAAATGTAAGACAAGTTCTATTTAAAAATAGTGGTCACTTTCCAAGAATTGAAGAACCAGCAAAATATACACAATGTGTTATTAATTTTTTAATAAATCAATAACTCCACTCTAAACCAATGTCATCTGGTCACTCCACACATATGCCACCTCCTATCATTTATATAAGTATTGACAAATTAAAAAAAGCTATTATAATTAAATTAATTTAATTAAATTTGCAGCTTTAAAAAATTAAAAAATAATTAAGCAGCAAGTTTACTGTTAATTGAGGGAATACAATTACAGTTATATTTAAACAAAAATAATGAAAGGGGAAAACTGTTAGATGCATATACTGCATCCTTATTCCAGACAGTAAAAATGTATGGGGTACATAAAAAATTTTGCCACTAAAACACTAGCGTTGTCCATGTGTGTGACAGTTTCATTGTCCAGTGTTGGAACTGGATGGTACAGTAGCTATAAAGCTTACGCTGCTACAAGAAATTTATCTATTATTAATGAAAAGGAGGTAAGGGGTGCAGCAGAAACTACGGAAACATTATCTTTTAAAGACCAGACATCATCTGCAATAACTTTTGGAGGCGCAGAAGACTGGGACAATACTTTAAGTGTTGTATTTGAAGGTGATGGAAAGGAAGTTGCAGCAGGTTCAGAATTAAGCTTTAAGATGACTATAAGTGAAGAAGCTTATAAGACAATGGGTGAGAAGGACTATATTAAACTTGAAGCAGACTTTTTCCAAGCAGATAATAACTGGGACACTCTTGTAAAGTCAGGTTGGCCTGAGTTTAAACCTGCAGATTTTAAAAATAACGGAAATGAAACTTACAGTGTAGAAGTAAAGATGCCTTCATTAGACACTGACGTAGCAGTTTTTTACTCTTTAAACATCAGGGGTGTAGGAACTGGATTTAAAGGAGAAGTGACATTTTCTGATGTCAAGCTTACAAAAGCAATAAAAGTAGAACAGTATGTAGAGATTACAGAAAAGGTAAAAGACAAAGCTGACATTGCAGATTTGTCAGGAATGGCAAAAAGTGTAAAACTTGCTGATGCTGACGCAACAGACAGTACAAAGGCAATGGCTGCATATCTTATGGGACTTCAAAAAAGTGGACAGGTGTTATTTGGACATCAAAATTCTACATTTAGGTCTGTCCGTGATGATGGCAAGACTTCAGATGTAAAAGATATAACTGGTTCAGAAGCAGGATTATTCGGCATTGATACACTTGCTTTAGCAGGAATGGAAACAGGAAAAACAACACGTCAAGAAGCAATAGATACTTCTGTAGCTGCTGCTATAAAGGCATATGAGGGCGGCTCACTAATTTCTTTATCATGCCATATGCCAAACTTTACAAACAGCAAAATTACCAAAACAGGTGATGAAAAATATCCTTATGACTTTACAAAATGTGACTTTACAGAATCACAGGATGTGACGCCTTGTGCTGATTACATCTTAGAGGGTGGAGAATATAATCCACAGTTTAATGCATATCTTGATATAATTGCTGATTTTGCAAAAGCGCTGCAAGACAAAAATATACCAGTATTATTCCGTCCATTTCATGAAAACAGCGGTGGCTGGTTCTGGTGGGGTTCATCTACTAGTGTAGAATCTTATCAGGCAATGTGGAGATATACAGTTAATTATTTAGAAGATAAGGGAGTACATAACTTTTTATATGTATATTCTCCAAATGGTCCAGTTGCCAGTGAAACAGATTATCTTGAACGCTATCCAGGTGATGCTTATGTAGATATCCTTGGCTTTGACTACTATGATGATTATTCAGATGTAAGCAAGTATACGGGTGATGCATTTTTTGAAGCACTTGCAAAAAGCTGTGATGTTGTAGCAGGGCTTGCAGAGAAGAAAAATAAAATACCTACAATCGCAGAGGCAGGTGTACGTGTTACAGGTGCTGGCAGGGACAGCCTTATGGTAAGCAAAAATCCTATAAAGGATCATGATTGGTATAATAAAATAGTTAATACAGCATCAGAACATAAAATTCCATATTTTCTGTTATGGGCAAACTTTGGCGAAGAAAACTTTTTTATTCCATATAAAACTTCTGATACCCAAGGACAGGAACTAATTAATGAATTTATCAGTTCTTATAACAATGAAAAGTCCATTTTTGGCAATGGAACGAACTTTTACGGTGAAAATGGTGCTATAAGCAAAGCATCTGAAGTTGCTTTAAACGGCTACAGTTCAGAGACAAATGGATATATGATTTCACCAAAAAATTATGCAGTTATAAAAGAAGCCTGTGATTTAAAAGCATACATTAAAAATGTAAAGGAAAAAGTAGAATTTGAAATTAAAACATCAGAAAGTTCAGAAGCTGTTACCATTACAGCAGTAAAAGATGATAACAACAATATTTATACTGCAAATCTGTCAAAAGAAGTACTTGATTCACTTGGCAAGACAAGTACAGGTATTGTAACGCTTATAGCAGATGGACAAGAATTAGGCAAAGCAAAATTTATTAATTTTAACAAAGATATGGATGTCCTTTCTAAAGGAATGTTTGATAATTTTGAATACTACTATGGGGATAATTCACTATTCCAAAGCAAGTATGGCACACACAATTCTGCTGCTGACTGTAATTCTTCTGTATCATTAAACAGTGCAGAAAAAGCAGAAGGTGATTACAGTTGCGCATTCAATTATTCATTGTCTTATAAAGGCTCAGAAGTTTGGACTGGCGGGCTTGGACGTGCATTTGACACTGACAAGACAGACCTTTCAGAATACAATGCCATCTCAATGTGGGTAAAACCAGATGGCAATGGACAAAAGATGGTATTTCAAGTTAATGGTGATTATGAAGTATACTTATCAGATTTTGTCAAAGGCACAAAGGCACAGTATGTAACTATCCCATTTACAAGCCTTATCAAAAAAGGCGGCACAGAAAGCATTGATGCAGGAAATATTACAGAATTTAAGCTCTGGTGCAACTCTTTGCCAGAAAATTATACTGGACAAAAAGATGAGAATGGCAATTATACAGTATCAGGTACAATTCTTTTTGATGATATCCGTGCTGTAAAAATCAGCGATGCAGATTTAACAAAAGCAGATAAAAATGGATTAATTATCAGTGATAAAGTTTTATCAAATACACCTAGCAACGATAAACCAGCAACAATAGATAAAATAACCAGCAATAAAACCAATGCTACAATGGTTAAAGATGTGGCAAGTAAAAACGCTTCTATTTATACAGGTGTTTCAGATACTGACAGCAAAAATTCAGTTGATGTTAAAATACCTGCAAACTATTTGCAAAGTGCAAAAGATTCAAAAATTAAAGAAGTTGATATCTACATTGAAAAAGCTACAGTTGACGCAGCCAAAGCAAACAAAGGGAAAAATATGGTTATTAACATAAAAGTTCCTGCTGTAGACGGTGTATCTGTAGGAAAAGTAATGCTTACAAAAGACAGTATGGCAAGCGCAGCTAAAGCTTCCAAAAAACTGGTAGTAAAAATTGAAAACGCTGCTACTTCAAAATCCTATACTATGACCATACCACAAAGAAGCATTAAAAAAATGAAAGGAAATACTGATATAACTGTAAATGCTGGAAAGATTACAGGCATGGATAAAAACAGCCAGAAAAAAGTAAAGAAAATTTTATCTTCCAATGGTATTAAAGCAAGCAATGCATATGTTGTATCAATATCTGAGAATAATATAAAGAACGATATAAAAGTTACAGTCCCAGTGCTTATTCCATCAGCTAAAGCTGGCAGTATAGTATATGCTTACCGCTATAACAGTAAATCAGGAAAACTTGAAGAAATTGCAAATAACAGAAAGACAATTTCTAAAGGAAAAACAATTTCTATTGAAGGCTATAGTGGTAATGATTATGTGATTACTAATAAATGGTTTCCAACAAGAAATGTAAAATAATTGAATAGAAAAATGAATTATCTGGCAAATTCCAAATGTGGTTTTAAAAGGCTTGTCCATAAAACCATTTTGGAATTGCCAAATCATTAACAAGGCTTGTTACAATTCTTTATTAAGCTTTTTGCGCATCTTTTCATAAAAGCCTATACCTGAAAGCTTTATAATCTGTGTTACTGCATTCGGAACTTTTATTACAATCTTATCCCCTGTTGAAAGCTGTCCAACGTCTCTTCCGTCAGCAGTTACAGTTGCAAAGTCTTCTCCTGTATCTTTTGTCTGTCCAATTTCAAGTGTTATACTGTCTGATGCATCTACAATAAGGCTTCTTTTATTTAACGAATGTGGACATATCGGTGTAACTATTATGGCTCTAACTTGTGGCACTAAAACAGGACCTCCAGCAGAAAGATTATACCCAGTTGAGCCTGTTGGCGTTGATATTATTATACCATCTGCCCTGTAAATATCTGCTAATTCATCATTCAGATAAACTTTCACTGTTATAAGTCTTATGCCGCCTCTTTTACTGACAACAATATCATTAAGAGCATAGCATGATGAAAAGCTGTCAGGTTGTTTGAAGCGAAATATTTCTTTAAGCATTATGCGATTTTCAATAGTAAAATCGTTATTTATAAGGCGTAAAAGTGCGCCATCTACATTTTGATGTTCTACTTCTGTAAGAAAGCCAAGGCTACCAGTGTTGACTCCTATAATAGGAATTGCTTTGTGTACAAGGTCTATTGCAGCTTGTATCATTGTGCCATCGCCACCAAGTACGATTGCACACTCTGTATTTTCTGGTATCTTTGACACATCTGTAAAATGGCTCATTCCTTCTTTGGACAACAAGCGGTTTTCTAATATAATGCACTGTCTGCCACGCTTATTTAAATATTCCATAATATGGTTTGCAATATCATGGTTTGCAATTTTATCGCTGTTAGTAATTATACAAAAATTTTCCATTATAACTTATCCTCTTATACCAGCATAGTATGTGCCTTATTTACAACATCTGTCACCAATGTTTTAAATTTTTCTTTATCAATATCTATTATTCCATCTTTTTTTTCAATATACAATAAATACTCTATATTGCCCTCTGGTCCTTTTATAGGTGAAAAACTCAAATCTATTATATTAAAACCATTAGCTGATGCATATTCCATAATATTTTTTACAACTTCTATATGTACGTTTTTATCACGTACAACTCCCTTTTTGCCAACTTTTTCACGTCCAGCCTCAAATTGTGGCTTGACAAGACATACTATCCGTGCATTATCTTTAATTAAATCTCTTATTGGAAGCAACACTTTTGTAAGAGAAATAAATGCAACATCTATTGAAACAAATTCAATAATATCAGGTATATCTTTATATGTTATATACCTGATATTTGTTTTTTCCATGGAAATTACCCTTTTATCTTGGCGCAGTTTCCAAGCAAGCTGATTTGTTCCAACATCTACTGCATATACTTTTCTTGCACCATTTTGTAGCATACAGTCAGTAAAACCACCTGTAGAAGAACCTGCGTCCATACATATTTTATTCTCAAGATTTATATTCCACAAATCAACTGCTTTCTCTAATTTATAGCCACCACGACTGACATATTTTGTGGCAGCAGCTTTTACTTCAATTAAAGCATCTTCTGCAAATGTAGAGCCAGCTTTGTCTTCACGCTGTCCATTTACAAATACATCTCCTGCCATAATCACTGCTTTGGCTTTTTCTCTTGACTCTGCAAGGCATCTTTTTACAAGAAGGACATCTAGCCGTTCTTTTTTCTTTTTATCCATTATTTTAACCAGTCCCTAATATTTTTTGCAATTTTTTCTGCACTGATACCATATTTATCTTTTAATACATCAACTGAGCCATGTTCTATAAATTTGTCAGGAAGTCCAACACAGTATACTTTTGTATTGCTTTTGTCGCTTAGCCATTCTCTTACAGCTTGTCCAAAACCACCTGTTAAAACTCCCTCTTCCATTGTCACTATAATGCTGTGGCTTTTTGCAGCTTCTAGCAGAAGCTCCTCATCAAATGGCTTTAAAAAACGCATATTTACAACAGATATATCAAAACCATATTCCTTTAGTATATCATACACTTCTACTGCTGTTTTAACCATACTTCCAACAGCAAGAAGTGCTATCTTATGCCCTTTGTTTATCCACTCGCCTTTGCCATATTTTATAGGCTGTTTAAATTCTTTAAGACCTGTATACGCCTCTCCTCTTGGATAGCGTATGGCAACAGGGCCATCATACATAACCGCAAACTTAATAAGTTCTCTAAGCTCCCATGAATTTTTAGGTGCTACAAGTGTCATTCTTGGCATAGACATCATAAATGCTATGTCAAAGATTCCCTGATGCGTCTCACCATCACTGCCTACTATGCCTGCTCTGTCAACTGCAAATACTACAGGAAGAGCGCAAAGGCATACATCGTGAAGTATCTGGTCATATGCTCTTTGTAAAAATGTTGAGTATATTGCAACTACTGGTCTAAGTCCCCCTGCTGCCATTCCAGCCGCAAATGTTACAGCGTGTTCTTCTGCTATACCCACATCAAAAAATCTCTCTGGAAACTTTTCTGCCATTGCAGTGAGTCCTGTTCCAGAAGGCATAGCAGCTGAAATTGCCGTAATATTGTCATTGGTTTCTGCAAGAGTTGTTATCTGATTGCTAAAAATATCAGTATATGTTTCTTTTGGCACTGGTACAATTCTTTCTGAGCCATCTTTTACAAAGAATGGTGCAACGCCATGAAATGATGATGGGTCTTTTTCTGCTGGAGGATATCCTTTGCCTTTCTTAGTGCATACATGTACAAGAACAGCTTCATTTACTTTTGTAGCACCTTCAAATGCAGAAACCATCTTTTTAATATCATGCCCTTCTATAGGTCCTATATATTTTATTCCCATATCTTCAAAAAGCATTCCTGGGATTAAAATGGTCTTGAGTACATCTTTAAAACCTCTAATGCTTCCAGTAAGTGCTGCACCGATATGTGGCATCTTTTTAAGTATGTTTTCGACATCTTCTTTAAGTCCTGTGTAGTTTGTATTTGTTCTAATCTGTCCAAGATATCCTGCCATTCCACCCACATTTTTAGAAATAGACATCTGGTTGTCATTTAGCACAATTACAAGATTAGATTTAATTTTTGAAGCATTATTTAACGCTTCATATGCCATGCCGCCAGTCAGTGCGCCATCGCCTATTACTGCAAAAACTTTTTGTGTTCCATGTTTTAAGTCTCTAGCTTTAACAAGCCCTAAAGCAGCACTTATAGAAGTCGAACTGTGACCTGTATTAAAAATATCACAGTCACTTTCCGAACGTTTCGGAAAGCCGCTCATACCCCCAAACTGCCTAAGTGTCTTAAAGTCATCTTTTCTGCCCGTAAGTATCTTATGTGTATAACTCTGATGCCCAACGTCCCATACAATCTGGTCATATGGCAGTTTGCAGCAGAGATGAAGTGCCATTGTAAGTTCAACCACCCCTAAATTTGAAGACAGATGTCCTCCTGTTTTGCTCACATTTTTTACAAGAAAACGTCTTATTTCCCATGCAAGTTTTTTATAGTCTTTTGCATCAATATTTTTTATATCATTTGGCTGATTTATCCTGTCAAGTAATTCACCCACAATTATTCTCCTTACTTTTTCCGTCCTATAAGTTTTTCTACCAGTGTATTAAGGTATATATTATGCACAGGCAGATTATTTAAAATATTAAGTGCAGCCTCTGAGTAATCTTTAACTGCTTGCACTGCTCTATCCATTCCATAGACAGACACATATGTAAACTTGTCATTTTTTTCATCACTGTGAATAGGCTTTCCAAGCTCTTCTGTCGTACTTGTAATATCCAAAATATCATCTTGTATCTGGAAAGCCATGCCAATATTTTTTCCCACTTTTTCCAAAGCCTCAACATTTGACACGGCTGCGCCTGCAAGTGTAGCTCCTGTCATAAATGCTGCTTCTATAAGTGCACCTGTTTTAAGACTATAGATAAATGTAAGCATATCTTCTGAAAGAGGCTTTCCTGTATTTTCAACATCTACAACTTGTCCACCAAGCATACCAAACAGTCCTGCTTTGTTTGATAAAATCTGTATTGCTTTTGCCTTAGCTTGTATATTACCGCCGTCTATAAGACTTAAAGCAGCAGTTTCATAAGCATAGTTAAGCAGTGCATCTCCAGCAAGTATGCCCATATCTTCGCCATATACTATGTGTGTAGTTTTTCTGCCTCGCCTATATTCGTCATTGTCCATCGCTGGCAAATCATCATGTACAAGGGAATATGTGTGAATCATTTCTATAGCCGCCATAAATGGCAGTACTACTGTTTTATCTTTCCCACCATACATTTTATATGTCTCCCACATAATCATAGGACGCAGCCTTTTGCCTCCTGCCATAAGGCTATATTCCATCGCCTCTTGTATTGTCTTTTGATATGTAGCATTTTTGGGTAAAAAATCTTTTATATTCTCTTCAATCCATTTTGTTTCTTCAGAAAGCTGTTTATCAAAAGTCATATATAACCCCCTTAATCCTGTTTTGATTCGCCTATTATAATAAGTTTTTTCTCAACTTTGTCAATCGCATCTGTGCAGTTTTTTATTAGTTTCATACCTTCCTCATACTTTTTAAAAGACTCCTCAAGTGTAAGTGTATTACTCTGTAGCTGTCCTATTATATCATCAAGGCACTCAAACGACTGCTCAAGCGTCATCTTCTTTGCTGCCATATATACTGTTCCTCTCTATCTTGCTTACTTCTACCTCTGCCTTGCCATCTTGCATTATGATTACAAGCTTTTCTCCCTTTTTTATATCTGCAACTGATTTTATATTATCGCCATCTATATCTGTCACATAAGAATAGCCACTTTCAAGCTTATACAGCGGTGACAGTCCTTTAAGCTCTTCTGCATACAAACTAAGCTGATATTTTGCTGTTTCAAGCTTTTGCTTTATAATTGCAAGTAATTTATCCTCACAATCAGCAAGATACATTCGTTTCTGGTATACGATATCCTGTGGATTAAAGTGTTTAAGCGACATATTATATTGATTAAGTTTTATCTTTTTCATATTTAAAATGCTGTTAAACTGCCATTTAATAGTATATGCCATCTGCCTTAAAGCAGCTTCTGTGTCTGCATATGAATAAACAGCAAGTTCTGCTGCCGCAGATGGTGTTGGAGCTCTTAAATCTGCTGCAAAATCGGCTATTGTCACATCTGTTTCATGCCCAACAGCAGATATAATAGGTTTTGTACATAAAGCAATTACTCTTGCCAATTTTTCAGAGTTAAATGCCCACAATTCTTCTATAGAGCCTCCACCTCTGCCTATTATTATTGTATCTACATCTGTTTTTTCAAAATACTTTATTCCAGCTATAACTGTATCATCAGCACCTATACCTTGAACTTTTGCAGGATAAAGATATATCTGTATATACGAATTGCGTCTTTTAGAAACATTGCATATATCATGTATAACAGCCCCTTCTGGCGCAGTTACAACTCCTATACTTTTGGCATATTTGGGTATATTTTTTTTCTTATTTGTATCAAAAAGCCCCTCTTCTAAGAGACGCTTTTTCATCTTCTCATATTCTTCATATAACCTGCCACTGCCATATCTTATAATCTTTTTGGCATAGAGCTGGTATTTACCGTCACGCTCATAAACACTTATGCTTCCCTGCACTATTACTTCTTGCCCCGCCTCCATATAAAAATCAAGACCTGTACGCATTGAAGAAAACATAACACAGGAAAGCTGTGATAAACTGTCTTTTATAGTAAAATAAATATGCCCCGATGAATGATATTTACAGTTTGATACTTCACCCATTACAGAAATATTATTAAGGACATATTCCGTGGCAAACATATGCTTAATAAACATATTGACATCAGAAACGGATTTAATTTCCTGCATAATTTTGCTCCATATTACTTTCCTTACTCCTGACAACTGAAGCAAGTATTCCATTAATAAATCCTTTTGCTTTTTCAGTACAGTAAAGCTTTGAAAGTTCCACTGCTTCATTTACAGCCACACTGTCAGGCACATCATCTACATATAGTATTTCAAATATTGCAAGACGCAGCACTGTAAGTTCTGCTTTAGATATTCTCTTTACTGTCCAGCCCTTGGACTTTTCTTCAATCTGTGCATCTATTTCATGCAGATGCTCTAGTGCGCTAATAAACTTATCTTTAAGTTCTTTTTTATCTTTATTTGAAGCTTCTTCTATCTCATCTTCCAGATAGATATCTGCCTGATTTAAAAGTTCTTCATTGTTGTAAAAGTCCAAACGGAAAAGCATAATATACAAATTTTCCCTGATTTTTTTTCTTGACATATCTACTGTACCTTACTTTCTTTTATACACTGTCTGCAAGATTAACACCTGCCACACGCACATTAACCTCTGGAACTATAAGCCCTGTCATTGTCTCAATCTGCTGGCTTACTCTATTTTGTACTTGTTCTGCAACTTCCTTTATGCTGTACCCATATTTTATATTAAGCATAATATCTACGTGTACAAGACCCTCTTCCATTGTAACCTTAACTCTTTTCGACAAATTTCTCATGCCAAACTTACCTATAAGCTCATTAGTAATATTGCCTGCCATTGAGCTGACGCCTTCTGTCTCTGTTGCAGCAAGTGCCGCTATAATTGCAACTACATCTGATGCAATCTTTACTTCGCCAGTTCCTTTTTTTTCCATAACATATTCCTTGGTTTTTTGTTCCTTTGGCATACCATTTCCCTCCTTAGTTTATATGTCTAATTTATTATACCAAAATGTAAAACTTTTGCAATCTTTACTTTGCTTTCTATTCATTATTATCTGTAACTTTTACTGGTGTTATTACAATTTTGTCCGCCTCTACACCTGTTTTACGTCTGACAATATCTTCTACTTGCGCAATCTGTTTTTCTGTAAGTCCATTAGAATCCACTACTACATCTGCATTTCCATCACTTATACTTACAATCGCATTTTCAAACCCTTTTGCCTGTAACATAAGTTCAGCGGCATTTTCTCTCTCAGAATTTTTTGTAATATTTGCAACTTGTTTTATTGCAGACTGTTTATCAGCAGAAGAAATTGACTTATTATTTACAATATTCATAAGAGTTTCTTTATTTTTAGCACGTGTCTGTTCTCTTGTAAGCTTTGCAGATGCAAAGTAATCTGCACCGATTGTATTAGAAACCATTACTGCTTCGCCTGGGCTCTCTTCTGATGCTACAACTTCTCCACTGTCTGCAACTATATAATCGTCATTTCCTTCGTCCTCTGCGGAAATATCAGTTTTAATATCTTCTTCATCTGCACTGTCAGATGTACTGTCTTGACCAGTTTTGTCGCTGTTTTCTATTGTTTCCTTGTTGCTTTTTTTAAGACCACTTGTGCTAATTTCCTGCCCAGTAAAATTTAAGTAACCTGCTACAACTATCATTACTGCGAGTGCTGTAATAATAATTTGGTTTTTGTGAGATGCTTTTTTCATTTCATTAATCCTTTCATTTTATTTTTCCATCTTCATTACTTTGATTTTATGAGGTTCGATTGAAAATAATGCCACTACAGCATCAATTATTTCACTATCTTTTTTACCAGTCCCTGCACCTTGCGCCACAACTACGACACCCTCTATTTTGGGTGAATTTACTTGCACTATATATGGATACTCACTTCCATCTGATGAAATTACTACATTTTCACTTTTTAAACTGTATTCTTCCTTTCTTCTGCTGCCTCCATTTCTGTCATTTTCATCTGTACTATTTTGAGTATTGTCAGTATTTTGCAATGTCATACGCTCTTCTGAAGATGCAAGTGTAATCATTACCTTAACATTACCTAATCCTTCAACCTCTCCTAATATTTCTTCAAGCTTTTTTTCCTCTTTTGTTGTGTACTCTGTCATCACTTCTAGCGCATCGGATTCGCTTAAAGGTCTAAAAGATGTTGTTTTACTTGTATCTACAGAAGAATATACGTTACTTTCATCAATACTATTTTTCTCGTTTCTATCAGCAATAGACGTAACTAAAAGTACGATTCCTGCAAGTATAATTATTATAATTCGAGAAATTCCTATTTTTTGTACTATCTCTCCTTTTTCTTTTAGTATCTTGTCAAAATTCTTATTTACTCCCATATCTTTACTGCTGCCTCCTTTATAAGAAAATAGCTGCTTATATCTTCTTTAAGATTCTTAACATCTTGTCCTGTTGCCCGTTTTTTCTTATTGTTGCCAGTTTGCCCTGTGCCATCTGACATAACATCTATTGTTTTTATATTAATTTCTTCTATACTATCTTCTCTGACACTTTTTGATTTGCTATTTTCAAGTCCTATATCAACTGATGCAAGCTTTATAGAATCACTGTTATTATCAAGAATAACTTCCAGATTTTTAATATCAATATTTCGCTCTTTTGCCATATTTCTAATCTGATTTTCTATATCTTTTTTACAACTTTCTCTTAAAATTTCCTCAAACTTTCCATCTGCTATATCAAGCTCATCATTTACACTTTCTAATTCAAAGTTAAAAACTGCTTTTTCAAGAAGTGCATACCAGTTATTATCACCTGACAAAAAATTTATTAATGGGCTTGCCATAAAAAGAATCATTATAAGCCCACTAAAAAATTTAAAATAAATTCTAAAACTGTCGTTATTTATAATTCCTTTCATTACAGTGGCAATTAGTACAAATATCAGTATACTTTTAATAAAATCTGCCATATACGCTCCTTTTTATGTTGTCATAGCACTAATTAATGCTATTGATATTACAAACATCATACAGCCAGTCCCTGTTGCATATACTTGCATTTTCATAGCAGATACTGCCGCATCTAGGCAACTTACAATCCTTTTATCTGATATAGGCTGTATAAGCGCTGAAATAACTTGATATACAACATTACTTATAAAAATCTTTAAAAGTGGTATTGCGCATATAAAAATTACAACAACTATCCCTGCAATACCTACTGCATTTTTAACAAGTTTTCCTGCACATAGAATAGTTCCTGCAGCACTGCTTATTGTATTGCCAATACCTGGGATAGAACTTCCCATCTTTACAATAATTGAATTTTTTGCCTCTGCTGCAACAGGCACTACAAGTCCTTGTACAACATTTGCTCCCATAATTATGCCAAACATTGTTTTAAGCCCTGTACTTACTATATCTTTAATAAGGTTTGCAAGCCTTGAAAACATATCTTCCTCTGAAATCTGACTTGCAATCCTAAGAAAAAAATAAAATTCTATTGCAGGCAGAGCAAACTTTACAATAACATAGCTTGTCACATTCATCATAATAAGCGTAAATTCATAGAAAACACTTCCTGCAATGCTGCCATATGTAAATGTAATACATGTAAAATAGGATATCGAAAATATTTTTATAAAATCAAATACCTTTTGCAGCGTTTCTGAAGCGACAAGACTTATCTGTGTAAATGAAATTGCAAGAACTGAAAAAAACAGCATATAAACCATATAAAATGCTGTTTCTGCAACCTTTTTGCCCTGTAAAAGCTTGGAAAAATTAGCAATAACTGCACCCATAACAGCTATAATAACAAGATAGATATATATATTTTTCTCTTGAACTATATTGTCACGTATACCATTTAAAATAAATTTAAAAACTTCTTCAAAAGAAAAAGGGTTCTGTCCATTTACTATACTGCCTACATAATTTGAAAAGTCAAATGAATGTCCACCAAGTGTCTCATCCATAATTTTTTGTATATCACCACCCGATATCTCCTGCATAATGCTTTCAGTAATATCCATATTTATCACCATTCCTGTCAGTTATAACATTTCTGATATTGTCTGCAACAATGATTTTATAACTGGCATACTTACAGCCATAATCATTATTTTGCCAAAAAATTCAATCTGGTTGCCAACTGCGCCAAATCCTGCATCTTTGCACAAATTTGATGAAAACTCTGCCACATATGTAATCCCTACCATTTTAAGCAATATGCCTATATATATAGAATTACTCCCAAGATATTCCTCTGTCATACGTATCACACTTATTACGTCATCAGCCTTTGACAGGGCAAGTCCAAGTATAAGGAGACTTGCAGCCAGTATAATTAACATTGCAAATTCCTGTTTATCTTTTTTTACAGTCATCGCCAAAAAGACTGCAATTATCCCTATAACAGCAACTTTTACCATAATAAATCACCTTATCCCATTGAAAATAATCTCTGTATCGTTTCAAATAATTCTTCTATATATGGCACTACCCACATAAGAACAAGGATAAGACCAGCAAGGCTTACTAGAAACGCCTGTTCATCCCTGCCTGAATGTTTAAGAACCTGTCCAAGCACTGACACAAGTATTCCTACAGCAGCAATTCTAAAAATAAGATTGATTGTCATATTCTTCCTCCTGCTAATTCTGCTAAATAAGCAAAATGCTAATAAATATTCCTGCTGCCGCCCCTACGGCATGACACACCCTTGCCCTGTCTTTATATTCGCTTCTTGCAGTTTCTATAATATTACTAATTCTGTTTTTAAATATCTCTAGCGTATGAAGTTGGCTCTGCCTGTCCAAATTTCCTGTGTTTTTGCCCACTTCTTTAAGAAACAGCCTGTCTTCATATAAAAGATACTTAACCCAACTGCTGCCATCAAGTTCACTAACCCATATACTGTATAAATCATAACCATCTTTTTCTGAAAGTTTACTGCACATGCCAAGCCAGAAGTCGCTGCAATATTTGCCTCTAAGCGACAGACTAGAAAAAATCTCTGTTATATCAAGAGCCGCATACTCCACCTCTCCATAAATAAATTGAAGTGCCTGCTCTAATTCTTCTAAAATATGTATTCTTATAAGACTTTTGTCAGCAAAATAATGACCTGCAAGCACACTACCCGAAACTGTAAAAAGCACTCCTATAAACTTAATCATGCACTTCTCACCTCATTACTTATACCATTTTGGTATATCACAGACCCCCTTTCATCAAATATTTGACTTATTTTTCCTATCTTTCCAGCCTCCAACAAAACATATCTTTTAAAGGCATAACCTTTTACAAGATTTCCAAGAACAGGTTTATTTCTTATATCATCTATGTTTATGCCATGCACTGTAGCTATTACACCTATACCACAATTAATAACATAATCAACAGCACTTGCATCTTTATTAGAGCCAATCTCATCTACTGCAATTATATCGGGAGCCATTGAACGCACAAGCATCATCATTCCTTCCGCTTTTGGACAACCATCAAGTACATCTGCACGACAGCCAAGTTCATTTTGCGGATATCCTTTATAACATGCTCCAAGTTCAGAGCGTTCATCAACAACACCCACAGTAAATCCACGATTGTGTTCATCTCCATCAGATAATGCACGTATTATATCTCTTAACAAAGTAGTTTTGCCACACCTTGGAGGTGATATAAGCAATGTGTTGTATATACCATCTCTATGCCTTATATACGGCATAATAATTTTACTACAGCCTATTGCCTGATGCGCAACTCTAATATTTAAAAAAGATATATTACTCATATTTTTAACTCTCCCATTTTCCCACAATATTTTTCCTGCCACTCCTATTCTGTGTCCTCCTTGTACAGTTATATACCCTTGTCTTAGCTCTTCCTCAAATGCATAGCGTGAGTAACTACTTATATAGTCCATAGCTTCTCTTAAATCACTGACAGAAGTGTGGTATGCTTTTTCTATATTATGCGTAAGCCCACCATTTATGCCTAAAAAATATTCACCTCCACCATACACGATTATAAGTGGTTTGCCAGCTCTTAAACGTATCTCCTGCACATCAGACAGGCTTTTAAAAGCCTCTTTAAATTTTTTCCTGACTGTAACAGGCAGAACTTGTAAAACTTGTTTCATATTGTCCATAATTGCTCTCCATCCTGTGCTTGTCTTTACTGATATTTTTCCTTTACAAAATGTATATGAAAAAAAGGCAGCTTTTATCCTTAATTTTGAATATATTTTTCTATTTTTTTACAAGGGTGTGAAAGTCTAAAGATTGTGGACTGGCAATTCCAAAGTGTTCCATGGACGGCACGTTCCCACTTGGACGAATCACGCAATGGATGCGTAAAGCCCTTATGCTTCAAAGAAAAACCTCTTTGAAGCATTTAATACAGGGCTTAAGCACCAGCGGATTCGTACAGCCGTCCATTGGAAGCACATTTGGAATTTGCCAGCTATCTACTATTTGGCAGTTAAAGTTCTTAATTAAATTACATTGTGTTCAAGCGTTACATTATTCTCAAGTAACTTTTATATGGTGTTTTTCTATAAGACATGGTATAATTTATCTATGGAAAAATTTAACTTGAAAACAATGGGAGGTAATACATGGATAAAATAACATATGATAATTATAAGATACTACCAAGTAAAGATAAATTACAATATATTATAGATGCTTTAGAAAAAGAGGGATTTGTTCTTTCTGATAGTGATATTGCCAGATATGATGGCGAGATTGCGTTTGATGAATGGGTTTCTGACAAAGTAAAAGCAATGATTGAAGAGAAGTATAAAACATTTCTTTTTGAAAAATACAAAACATTTCTTCATAATAAAATGAAACAACAGGAACAAGAATTTTATAGTCTTGAGGAAAAGAAAGATGGTCTTGAGAAAGAGAAAGAGCGTCTTATTGGGAACGTTGAATTATGGGAAAATATAGAAAAAGAAAAAAATAAAGAACTTGAATCATTGCAGATAGAACTTGAATCATTACAGGAAAGAAAGCAAAAAGAACAAAGAGAGCTTAATTCACTACAAAAAGAAAAAGAAGAAATTGAGTATTATAAAAAGTTAGGAATTATTTCAAATAATATAGAATTGCTTGAAAATAAGACCAAGTATTGTAATGGATTTAAACAGCTTGTAGAAGATGTTTGGGAGTATCTTTGTCAGAAAAAAAATCTGTATTATGAAAAATTTACAGTAAGGTATTTTATGAATGCTTTAAGAACACAACAGCTTACTATCTTATGGGGAAGACCAGGAACTGGTAAAACAAGTCTGCCTCGTGCAGTTGCAGAAGCTATTCAAGCAGAATGTGTATGTGTGCAAGTACAATCTAATTGGACTGACAATCAGGATCTTCTGGGTTTTTATAATATTGTAGATAAGCGATATGTTTCTACACAGTTTCTAGATGCTTTGGTAGATGCTTCAAATCATCCAGAACAAATGTATATTATTCTTTTGGATGAAATGAATTTATCAAATGTAGAATATTATTTTTCTGAAATGCTAAATGTATTTACTTGGGATAAACCATATACGCTGCATCTATATTCCAAGAGATTAATGGAAAGCGCAAACAAAGATTTAAAAGAGGCTAAGACCCAAGAAGAACAAGAAAAAGAAGTTTCTAAGCTGGCAGCGATATTAGAAAATATGTGTATATATCCACCTGAATTTACTATTCCTAAAAATGTAAGATTTGTTGGAACTTTAAATACAGATGCAACTACGAAAACAATTAGTCCAAAAGTGATTGATAGAAGTTGTCTTATAGAATTACAAACTATTTTAGATGTTTCAGATGAGAAAAAAGAAGAATCTTTGCCAAAAGAACTTGCTCTTGATGGTGATAAAGTAGTAGTGAAAGCTGATAAGTTTGAAATTAAAAAGTCATCAGATGCAAATAAAGAGTTTAAACAAATAATCCAGCAAATAAGGAAAACTTTAAGCAAGGCAGATATATCTGTGTCTAATCGTATAGATTTATATATTGATCAGTGGACAGGCTGGAATGACGACAGTTGCGTAGAACTTGATGAAATTGTTCTTGAAAAAATTCTTCCACTTATAGATATAGAGGATAGTCAAGAGAACAGAAATGTAATAAAGGAGTTGAAAGAAGAAATCCTTGAAGTACATAATTGCACAAACTCTCTTATTAAAATTGAAAAAATGGAAAAACAGATAAATCACAACAATAGGATTTTATATTGGGAGAATTGACAATGATAGAAAAAGATATAGAGGTTGTACTTGTATATGAGGACTATGAAAAAGATGATATATTAGAAGTATCTGTTTCTGATTATCCCATATTTGTGAAAATCGGTCAATGGTCAGAAGGCAAGGAACTTATAATTCAACCACACTTAAGGGCCAAAGTAAATGAAAAATATGAAAATGTTGATATTGCTATTAAAGTAACACAGAATTTATCTAGAACAATAAAAAATATTAAAACCCTACCTTCAGGATATGATTATCGACCTAAAAATCATAATGATTACATATACTATCTTCCACCTAGGAAGCAAGAGAGAAACAAATTTAATAATATGCTTCAGGACACGATTACAGGACACTACACTACGATTGGAAAAGAAACAATAAAAATTATATTTGATGATGGTCATAGTGAATCGATGACATTGATTTCAAAATTTTTGGATGACGAAAAAAATTTTTATGAAGAACTAATCGTTGATTTAATATCAATGCAACAACAGCTCTGTGTTGACAATTCAAGTTCTATGTCTATGGCTATAAAGTGGTCAGATAATTTGTACCAAGAGACAGAACATATAATAAAAGAATTTTGCGATACATTCTGGATTGTAAAAGAAAATGCCAAGCCTGAACTAAAACCACTGCGTGATAAAAAATCTTTTTATAAAATAAAGAAAATATCTTCTCAGGCTTTGATTGAACATGAAATTTTTCATAAAAATAAGGTAACTTCAATTTCATATAAAGAAGATTTTGATACATTTGAGCATCGTGTAATAAAAACCCATCTCAAACAATTAAAAAGTATAATCAAAGTTCGTCAAAATATGGAAAGTTTGGTATTAGAAAATGAAAAATCAAGATTAGAAGACAGTTTAGGTTTTAGTGAGGCAGAATTAAAGAAAAAAATTAAAGAACTTAACTCTAAACTTGAAGATAAAAAACAAAATCTGAAAAATAAATTAGATAGAAATGATAATGCTGATAAATTAAACTTATCAATGGTATATGTCCAATTTAAAATAATAGATGTGCGTCCAGATACGAATGGCTGCATTATTAGCTGTAATGCCGCAAAGGGAAAAATTCAAATAAAATCAATAGATGCGAAGAATTGTAATTATAAAGTAAAACTCCCAAATGAAAAATGGTCAGAGTGTTGGAAAGAATATAAATCAAATGCTGCATTAGCTAAAAAAACAAGATATATAAATATATCAGCGGACTGTACACGTACTGCTGCTATAATTTATTATTATTTATCTTCAAAAAATTGTATAATTAAAAAAAATGATATTGTTGGTATTTGTGGAAATGTTATATCGGATTATGATAAAGGCATTAATGAAAAAAATATTCCCTTTTTGATTTTATTTTTAGAGATATAAAAGCAATATATATTTTTGAAC
>DESG01000175.1 GCA_002361175.1 Lachnoclostridium sp. UBA3320
CGTTGCATAGGTCTTTCCTTTCTTGTTATTGTGAATGTATCAATTTATTATTTTCCATGAAAAATCAAGCATTTATGCCTGATTCACAGGTGAGAAAGTTGAGTTAGTTAGATTACAACTTAAATATTTTCATATTCTGCTCTAATTCATTCGCAACATTCTTCATTTTTTCCGTATTTTCTGAAATGTTAGTTACGTTACTGCTTACCTCTGTTACAGAAGAAGAAGTTTCTTCTGTGCTTGCCGCATTTTCCTCTGCGATTGTTGTTAAACTCTGGACAATATCAACCACATTGACTCTGGCTTCATCCATTTGCCTAGTCTTTTCTGCAATTCGGGTAACACCATCAATAGAACTATCAATTCCATTTTTAACTTGTGTGAAAATTTCGTCAGTTTTTGTTACGTGTTCACTTTGTTTTGTCATTATTTCTTTTACTTCACTCATGATAGTAACCGCTTTTTTAGAATCAGTAATCAATAAATCTATAATATCTTCAATCATACATGAAGATTCGTTAGACTGTTCTGCCAGCTTTTGAATTTGTGATGCAACAACTGCAAAACCTCTTCCTTCTTCTCCAGCTCTTGCTGCTTCAATACTTGCATTTAAAGATAACAGATGGGTTTCTTCAGCGATTGAAGTAATAAGTGTTGTGGCCTCTTTGATTTTCATTGCCGATTCATTAGTAGTATTAGTTTGGTCATAAATTGTATTAATTGCTTCTTTTGTCTGGTTGTTAATCTGTTCTAATTGCATCAGAATTGTAGAAGCTTCGTCACTGGAATTTTTCATTTCTGTTGCATTGGCAAGCAAATTTTCAACTTCATCTGTAGTATCTTTTACCATATTACCTATTAAAATAACATTTTCATTTGCCTTTTGTGTTTCATTTGCCTGTACACTTGCACCATCAGCAATTTCTGTCACTGCTTTTTCTACTTGTTCTATGGCAGTGACTGTTTCAGAAACGTTGACATTTAAAGCATCTGTCGCCAAAAAGATGCTTTCACTTTGATCTTTTAGACTACTGGCTATACTTGCAAGCTTGTCATGCAGCATATTAATTGCTCTACTCATTTCACCTGTTTCGTCCTTCCGTTTATTGAGCTGTATTTGAATTATATTCTCTGTAAAATCCATATCAGCCATTTTATTAATAATATTAGTTATTTTAATAACAGGGCTAATCATGATTCCTGTAAGAATATACCCAATAATTGAACAAACAATAATTATTAGAACTGCTGTCATAATACTAATTTTTGTAATATTTGTAATTGGCTGCATAATCTCATCTTCATCTGCGGATATTACAAGTATAAAACTAGCATCATCACTTACATAATATGCAGCATATTTAATAACACCGTTAAATTCATAATCCACGACCTCTGGTGTAATGTTTTTCTTGCCTGCCTGAATTTCCTGTACAACACCAGATACAACTGCATTTTCGACAGGCTGCCCAATTTTTGACTCTGTTGGATGGTATAACATAGTACCATCAGAACCTACAACATATGCATAACTGGAACTTACTCCTTTTATACCTGTGCTGCCTGCCAGTTGCTTTAGTGACTCTGCTTCTAATATGGTTTCCTTATTACTCTCTGAAATTGCCAGTTCAATTTTTTCTCCAGTAGACACTGTAATATCATACAAATAATTCTGTGTCAGATTTTTTATATTGTTTTTTACTTTGGGAAGAATCAAAAAAAGAAGTGCAGCTATAGCTCCTATGATACAGAAAATTAGTAGTAAACTAATTCTGCTTTTTATTGATTGAAATATAGAACTATTTTTTTGTTTGCTTTTTTTCTGCGTACCCATGATATACCTCCAATTTATAAATTATCAGCCGTAAAACCACATGCCTTTAGCTATCTGTTTTCCTAGTTTTCTTTTCTGAGATTCTGAAACTTTAGCCACAATGTCATTTCATTACTAGACATTCTTTTTTATAAAAACAAATGCCATATTTAATTATATCAGTATAGCCTTCTTTTTTTATATCACTATCATAATGAAGAGTTTCTATCTGTTCTAGTGCTTTTTTGCAGCTTTGCTCAAGTTTATTTATATTATCTGTTACCTTAAATTCAAGTATTATAGCTCTGCCTTTCCTTATGCGTTTTGTTTGTAGAATTAAGTCATATCTTCCAATTCCGCTTTCTCTGTTAGATTTTATAAGGTATTTCTCATTATGTTTTAGAAGTCCTGCAACAAAACCATGATAGTATGCTTCTTTATAATCATAAAAACTTATCGTATCCATAAGTTGCTCTGTAATAATATCAGATGCAGTTTCACAATTCCCTTCTTCAAATGCTTTTATCAAGCCTGATAAATCCTGCTTTTTTATACATTGTGACGACCATTCTTGTATATGATTTTTGTATATATACAAAATTTCTTCGTTTGGTATTGTCATAGATAAATATATCTGCTGCTCTGAAAAACTTTTATTCACAGCTTTAAGATAGCCTGTAAAAAACAGAAAATTCCATAAATTATCCTGTGATTTATATATATCTGCATAGGTGATATCTTCATGTACAGGTTTTTCTATTGTACCGCCTTCGATTAATTTTTCAAGCTCTTGCTTTGTGATATTATCTGCGGTGTCGATTAATTCCCGAACTATGCTGTTTGATGATGTATTAGACCAATATGGCTTTGGAAATTCTGTATTCTTATGAGTTATATCTTTTACATAATTGATTATACTCCATGGATTATACACTTCTGTGTGTCCAAAAAGATAACCATCATACCAAGCTTTTACTTCATCTCTTTTGTCTATTATTGCATAGGTTTCTAATAAACTATCAATCTCATTTTGTGTAAAACCAAAGTATTCTGCATAATCTTCATTAAGTACAGATACAACATCAAGGTTATTAAGCCCTGTAAATATGCTTTCACGGCTTATGCGCAGGCAACCTGTTACAACCGCCAGTTTAAGACTTCCGTTTGTTTTTAATGCAGACTCAAAAAGCGAACGGATAAAAGAAACCATTTCATCATAAAATCCACTAAAATAAGCATTTTCAAGT
>DESG01000182.1 GCA_002361175.1 Lachnoclostridium sp. UBA3320
CTAGTTATTTTATTTTGATATTTCTTTAACGGATATATTAGTAAAGTATTTTGGACATATGTTTCATTATAAAGCAGGCGGTATTGAAGATATATGTTTTTTTATAACGAAAGTCTGATGTTTTGTGGCGTAACTTATGAAAATATTGAAAGAAGAAAAAAATTCAGTATATTATTTTTTTACAAAAAAGGTGTAAACTGATAAATATGTAATATGAAAAAGTATTAGAAATATTTTATTTATGAATTGGAGACATTTTAATATGAAAATTAAGAAAATATTTGTTATATTATTAGCATTAATATTAGTAGAAAGTACACAGCTAAGTAAAAATGTTGTAAGTGCTGAAACTGTTTCAGAAGAATCTTTGATGGAGAAATCTATATATACAGTTTCTAATTGTCCTAAATGTAATGCAACGGTTATTTATTCTGGATGCCAGTATAAGTTTTCTGGAGGGGTGTATACAAACTTTGCAGGACAGGTCTGTGTAGGCTGTAAACAAGTTGTTCCAAAAAACGAACGCCATATAACATATTATGATAGAGATAGGTATTTTTTCAATTGTACATGTGGATATAGTTGGTATAAAGACGCTGATGCAGTAATTTCACGTCATGAAGTAATTGATATTAACTAAAGTTTATATTTTATAACGTCAGTTTACAACTTTTCTGTAAAAAAATAACATACTGGACATTTTCTATTCATGTGATATATAGACATTTTTTATCTGACATTATAGAAAAATCCTTAAATGTATTTTACTATGCTTGTTCTTATGCAAAAGTAGATTCATTGCAGATTCATAAATATTCCAATTTCCATGGCACTGAAACTAATTTCAAATGGAATGATTTTATTCTTTCTGCTCAAAAAATGGGGATTATTATTTCATAAAAATTATAAAATAACGTTATTTATAAGAAAAATTTAAATAACGCATTAATGGGGGTATAAATATGGAAATAAATTTAAATAACACATATTATGGAGCTGTAAATATACAAACTAATATCAATAAAGATTTAAAAGCAGATATAGCAGTTAAAGATAATAAACCACAAGAACAAACATATGTAAATCAAAAAATAAATCAAGTTAAAAATTTCGCTAGTTTATGTAAACAATTTCCTGATATTGCGTTTGTTGTCGTTGATTATTTAGGCTCTCCAGTACCAGAATATAATGGCATTTGTAATACAGCTGCGTTTGGTGATTTAAACAAAGTAAGTATAAGAATTAATGAAGAGGTTATAGAAAAATTAGATGAAGATTTTGACAATATTGTAAAAATGATACAATATAAAGAAGATACTTATTCATATGTTAAAGATAATGCAGAAATTTCAGGATGTAAAACCACAGCGGCTGACCTTTGCTATGATGGAACTAAACTAATATATATGCAAGTTCTATGGCCTGATTATGATGCCCCAGATATTTATAGAAAAACAGGTTCTTTAAAACCAAGTTCTAGTGATTATACAAACATTGATTTGAATGAGAAGTATTTGCAGGATTTTTTATTAAATATGCAACATAAAACTTATGACAAGTTGTTTAAACTTGGAGAAAGTGATAATGATGAAGTTAAATCAAGACAAAAATATGTAGAAAAATATCAAAAACATTTTCTTTATCGGAAGCAATTTTAACAGCTATAGTTAAACCCTTGATATGTTCCGCAGATTTGCAAGCAATTCTATTTCTTGTTGGCGTTTGGCGAGTCAAGCCAGTATATAGCAAATTGCGTACAGACACGCTTTGCTATATACTTTTGACTATGGTATCATGTGTTTTTAAAAGAGTTTTTCACGAGTAGAGTCTTTATCAGTATTTACTTATCATTACTTTACAACTCTTTTTACAAAAACTCCCATGCCTCAAGATTTCGGCAACACCATAAATGAAACCTTTCCATTTAAGCAAATATGTATTTATTTTGCTTCAGGGACAAATAATTTTTGATTTTGCCATTTTTAGCTCCTTTCTACATTTGATTGGATATATTGTTTAATCATTTTGTTTCCATGACAAATCATATAGACAGACATTAGCAGGATCATAAAAAATACTGCAAAGCCTGTTCCAATATTCATTCTTCTTTGAAAAAGTTTGTCCTCTCCAAAAGCTGAAATCATTGCATTTTGCAGGGAGAACATAGAAAATAATGCTGTTGATAAGGTTAATATTTTACTTGCGGTATGGATAGGGTTTTTCCGTTTTTTATATTTAACGATATTGATGATAGCAACTGTAAAATTATAAAAGCAATATCCAGCAACTGCATATATCATATGCCCTGGATATATGGCTGTTTTTCCATTGCCGATCATAAACGCACTTAAAAAGGTTACTGTTATTGTAATTGCAATCAGAAGAATACCGCAAAAACGAAATCTCTTATATTCTTGGAGAATATTTCTGCTTCTTTTTCGGATATATTTCAGCAATAAAAAACGCCCTAAGCTCAAAAGCATATAATAACCTGCTACTGTTCCAAACCACATAGAATGATAAAGCAAGCCGAAAACTGCTTCATAAAGGGAATAAATAATATTTATTCCGAAAGACAAATAAAGGGAAACTTCTGCCTTAAAATTCATATCTGTCATGTATCTGTGAAAAAGTCGGTTACGATATAGTTTGTGTTTCCCGGTCTTTATAATGGCTACGATGCGTATGATAAGCACCGTTAGAGTATAAGCAGATATAACATAGACAACATAGGCAATGATAGAATAATCTAACCTGCTCTGAAATATACCAACCAACGCAAAGGCACTAACAAGGAGTAATAAGCTAATGAGAGAAAAAGGGGGATATATTGCTTTTTTTATGATTGCTCTCCAATTTTTCATATTTAGTGTTCCTCTAATGCTTTTTTGGGAGTATGTCATGTGAAGTAAATCAATGTTTCGTATATTTTTATTGACTGCGACGCTTACAAAACGGCTTTCTATCTTTCCTTTTTCCATAAATGTCTGCAAGATGTATTCTGCTCCGGCTGCGTCTATAAATAAATCTATATTCGGGACAGAGCCATTGAGTGAAAAGGCTTCTCCAAAGTGCCTTTTTGCTGTTTCTAAAAACTTTTTATTTGAAACATTGCAGGTTAGAAATCCTAAGTTTTTTGTAATCGAAAGCCGGAAATCAGAAATATCACAAATCATAACCTTGTCTATTCCAAAGTATTGTAAAGCAATCGCCGCAGCAATCCCGATTGTTCCGCAGCCAAATACAACCGCTGTTTCGCCCTTTTGGGGCTGTCCCCGTCTTGCTGCCCGACAACCAACAGTAAAAGGTTCGATTAGGCACGCAACTTTATCTGAAATCCTGTCATTTACTGAATAAAGAGCGTGATTGCGTTTTGCGTTGGGTATTTTGATATATTCTGAAAAACCGCCAATCGTACCTGCACGTTTCGTCTCTCCCCGTGCATATAAAGGGTAGGGGTAAACTCTTTCTCCAATTTTGAAATCTGAAACATTTTCTCCCATGGCAACAATGCGGGATATTGTTTCATGCCCAAATTCTTCACCAATAGCGATACGGTGTCCCGTTTCTGCTCCGTATTGATAAACGGCAATGTCCGTACCGCAAATACTGGAATAGATATTTTGTATCAGCACATCATTTTTTCCCAAAGCAGGAACGGGAAGCTCCCGTATTTCGATATGTTGTTTTCCCATATAAAAAGCTGCTTTCATACAAATCCCCCAATTATTTCAACCCCTTGCATAAAGGAATAAGGCAGAGCAGCAGGACAATACCAATTATTCCAATGACAATACCAGGTATCATTAAGTTTTGCCATACCATAGTCATACACATTCCAACGCCTAATACTAATGCACCAACGATACCTAAAACAGTGGTACCGATTGTCTTTGTGTTTAATTGGATTGCGGTTTTTCCCTGCATTTTTCTACGAACTATAAGCATAATAAAAAGCACCACAAGACCAATCGCACCCGTTATAATTCCCTGCTGAAAAGCGTTCCACTCGGAAATCAAGCACATACACATACCCAGTGCGAAAAACATAACGCCGATTGTTCCCAAAATTAAAGACACAAAATTTTCTTTTTTCATTTTGCATTTCTCCTATCTTTGTCAAAATATTTGTTTTTCTGTTGCCACCTCTATTATCATGCGGTAAAATAGTAAAATCAATCGTCAATATTCCATTTTGTGTTGGAATAATAGAAAAGAGGGAAATTTAGAATGAATACAAAAAATAATCAGCGTTTCCGTGATACGGAAACACGCATGGAAGCCGCTATGTTGGATATAATGAAACGCACAGATTTTGATAAAATAACAGTAAGAGAGATTTGCGAAAAAGCAGAGGTAAATCGTTCTACCTTCTATGCTCATTTTTTAGATATTTATGATATGTTGGATAAAATGGAAGTGGAGCTAAGCAGGGACTTATTAAACAGGTATCTTATACAAAGTGGACAAAATACGCAGGCGTTTTCAGCAAAGTCATTTATTCCCTTTTTGGAACACATCAAAGAACATAGCTATTTTTATAAAATTACCCTGCAAAGTCGTAAATCATTCCCAATTAAAAGAGGTTATGAACCTTTATGGAACGACATTATAAAGCCGCTATGTGTAAGAGCAGGGATTATATCAGAAGATGAAATCATGTATTATTTTATATATTTTCAAGCGGGATTTACTATGGCATTAAAACATTGGGTAGATACGGGCTGCAAAAAGTCAGAAATAGAACTTGCTAATACAATTAAGAATTGCATTCCGTCAATTTTAAGCTCCAACAATTAAAAAAGATTATTCCACACGGTCTTTATGTAGGTTTGGTTTTTGTTGTCTGGTTCTATCTTTTTCTGCAGGCTGTAAGTCACGTTGGCAACGCTTGAGTGGCAGCTATCGCTTTCCATGTTCCAAACGGTTTCAACTGTTCTTGTACCCTGTGTTGGTTCTGCTTTATTTCCAGTCCCAGAAAGGATAACGTGGGAGAGGGAACAGACTACAAAATTTCAAACTCAAGCAGGCATACTTATTACACCATATTCCATAACTTTTTGCAAATCAGTTATATATTCTACTTCTACCGAAAGCCCCTTTTTTTTGAACAGCTTCCTTTGCGTTTTTATATAGTGCATGACAGGACGCACAACCCGAACCTAATACTTTGATACAACAAATGCCGTCGTTTGTTTCGGGACAGCAATCGTTTGTAATGTCTGTTGTTTCGAACGTGAGACAGCCAGAGTTGCAGGCGCAAGCTTCCAAATAATGACATAATAAATTACCTCCGTTTTGTTTGATTTATTTTTGATTTTCTCAAGCAATTATACAAGTAAAAATTGAATTGCATTGAAGAAATAACCAACAAGAATAATGCCAATAGTGCAAATTACAATAAAAATAGAAAGTAGTTTAGGTTTTACGGCTTTACGCAGCATAATCATTGACGGCAAAGATAACGTAGTTACGCCCATCATAAAAGAAAAGTCAATATGTTTTTTTGATTTACTTTATTTGCGCTTAACCTAAGTATCCGAACCGTTACAGTTAAAAAAATAGCGAGAAAACATATAAATTCTCTTGATAATCCCTTTTCCTTATATTATAATAAATTTATAGAAATCAAATGCAAGAAATTAAAGTGGGGGGGGAATGTTTATAAAACATGGATTGAAGAATCCGAGAGTATATTTATTAACGAAAGGAGGGATAAATTTTATGAGCAATTATAAAATACAACAATTTACTAAGGTATGAATTTGTCTATTTATTGCAGCAATTTTTATGTTAAATAATGCTATTTCTATCAAAGCAAAAACAAATAGAATAACTTCAAAAGAGGAGCAACTTTACCTTGTAATTGAAAAAGGTGTACTAAGTAAAAAAGGAATCTCTTACAATGGGAAATCTGTTAAAAAGAAAGATTATATTGATATTTCTAAATTTGGATACTCTAATAAAAAGAAAAAAGATCGTCAGAAAGTATATCAGACATATCGAAAAGTATTTTATGATCATCCTGAATGTTTTTGGCTTTCAGAAGGCATATATCGATATTCACAGAACGGAGAAGCTCTCACTGGGATTATTCCATTTTGTAAAAATTTTGTAAAATCTAAAAAACAAGCAAATGCTTATGAAAAAAAGATTGAAAAGAAACTTCAAAAAATATTAGAGTCTATATCTGAAGTAACGGATCCTGTAGAACAAGCATATGCTGTATATCAATATCTTGCGTCAAATATTATATACAATAAATATGTTGCTGAAAAAAAAGAAGAGGAAGCACCATCTTATGTTTGGACTTCGTATGGTGCACTTGTGAAATCAGATGCTGTGTGTAAAGGAATCGCCTTCGCATATAAGCAAGTTTTAGATTCTCTTAACAATCCGAGACTTCACTGTATAATTGTTACTAGTAAAGAAATGAATCATATTTGGAATATAATTGAGATTAATGGTGAAGCATATCATGTTGATGTCAATCGTGCTGTTGTATCAAAATTTTCAGAAGAAAAGAAAGAATGTTTTCTTGTATCAGATTCTAAAATGAAAGAAATGAAATATACAGGTTGGAAAGAATCTACACCTAGAAATGTTCCAAAATGTGTGAACACACAATATGATAATAGATAAAGGGTAAATGTAACAGTTCAGATGCCCTCTCATTTAGCTGGTTTTTATTATGTTCCAGTGTTTTAGAAAGGAATTTTTTTATATTATGAATTTTGAAGAATTATGTTTAGACCCAAGGATTTTAAAAGCAGTTACAGAGATGGGCTTTGAACAGGCAAGTCCTATTCAAGCGCAAGCAATTCCAGTAGCTATTGAAGGCAGAGATATGATAGGACAGGCACAGACAGGTACTGGAAAAACTGCCGCATTTGGCATACCTCTTTTGCAAAGGGTTGACCCACATAATAAAAAATTACAGGCTGTTGTATTATGTCCTACAAGGGAACTTGCTATACAGTGTGCTGATGAAATGCGTAAGTTTGCCAAATTTATGCATGGCATAAAGATTTTGCCTATTTATGGTGGACAGGATATTTCAAAGCAAATACGCTCACTTAAAGGTGGCACACAAGTTATTATAGGTACACCAGGAAGGGTTATAGACCATATTAATCGCCACACATTAAAGATGCAGCATGTTGGTGTAGTGGTGCTTGATGAGGCTGATGAAATGCTCAATATGGGCTTTCGAGAAGACATTGAAACTATTCTTGAAAATCTTCCAGAAAAACACCAAACATTACTTTTTTCTGCAACAATGCCAAAACCTATTTTAGAAATAGCAGGCAATTATCTTAAAGACCCTGAAGTGATAAAAGTTGTAAAGAAGGAACTTACTGTTCCTGAGATAGAGCAGTATTATTACGAAGTAAATCCTCGCAAGAAAAGTGAAGTGCTTTCAAGACTTATTGATATGTATGATCCTGAACTTTCTCTTGTATTTTGCAATACAAAACGCAAAGTGGATGAACTTGTTGAAGACCTTAAAGGCAGAGGATATTTTGTAGCAGGACTTCATGGAGACTTGAAACAGTCGCAGCGTGATAGGGTAATGAGTGGTTTTCGCAATGGACGCACTGATATTCTTGTGGCTACAGACGTTGCAGCAAGAGGAATTGATGTAGATGATGTGGAAGCAGTGTTTAATTATGATGTGCCACAAGATGATGAATACTATGTGCACAGAATAGGAAGGACAGGACGTGCAGGAAGGACAGGACGTGCATTTACTCTTGTAGTAGGACGTGAAATATATAAACTTAAGGATATACAAAGGTATTGTAAGACAAGGATTAAACGTCAGCCTATACCATCTGTCAATGATATAACTGAAATTAAGGCAGAGAAAATTTTAGAAAAGGCTTCTTCAATAATTGAAAATGAAAATCTTGGAAAGATGGTTGATATTTTAGAAGAACATCTTGACGAGAGAGATTATTCTTCACTTGAAATGGCAGCAGCACTCCTTATGATGCATATGGGAGATGGTGAAACTATTTCTGAGGAAATGAGGACAGATGATTTTGGTGATACAGGCGCAGAGCCAGGTATGGTACGTCTCTTTATTAATATTGGCAAAAAGCAGAATGTGCGCATAGGTGATATATTAGGCGCAGTTGCTGGTGAATCTGGCATGGAAGGAGAATTAGTCGGAGCGATTGATATGTATGATAAATATACTTTTGTAGAAGTTCCAAGAGAATATGCAGCAGATGTTATAGATGCAATGAAACATGCAAAGATAAAAGGAAAATCTGTCAATGTAGAGCCAGCCAATAAAAAAGACTAACAATTATATATAGAATAGGAGATAAGATGCCAGTAACAGATTATTTGGAGCGCAATGCCAAGCTTTATAAAGATGAAATAGCATTGGTTGAGCTTAATCCAGAGGAAAAAGATACAAGAAGGATTACGTGGAAGGAATATGACTTAATAGAAACCAGCCCATTCGCACCATTTCGCAGGGAAATTACATGGGGAGTATTTGATGAGAAAGCAAATCGTTTTGCCAATATGTTGATTGGCAGAGGTATTAAGAAAGGCGATAAGGTTGCAATTCTTATGTACAACTGTCTGGAATGGCTGCCAATTTATTTTGGTGTGCTAAAAACTGGTGCTATTGCAGTGCCATTTAATTTCCGGTATGACGCAGAGGAAATTTTATATTGTGCCAAGTTAGCAGAGGTTGATATAATTGTATTTGGTTTTGAGTTTATTGGAAGAATTGAAGCCAATGCAATGGAGCTTAGCAAAGGGCGGCTGCTTATATATGTTGGGGATAACTGTCCAAGGTTTGCAGAAAGCTATATGGAACTGGTTGCAGACTGTTCTAGCCAACCGCCAGATATTAAAATCACAGAAGATGACTATGGGGCAATTTATTTTTCATCTGGTACTACAGGATTCCCAAAGGCAATTTTACATAAACACCAGAGTCTTACACAAGCAGCACAGATGGAACAGGTACATCATCAGACTTCAAGGGAAGATACATTTCTTTGCATACCTCCGCTGTACCACACTGGCGCAAAGATGCACTGGATGGGAAGCCTTGTGGCAGGAAGCAAGGCAGTGCTTTTAAAAGGTACAAAGCCAGAGACTATACTTTCGGCTATATCAGGTGAGCATTGCACAATAGTATGGCTTTTGGTGCCATGGGCGCAGGATATACTGGATGTACTTGATAATGGCACCGTAAATATGAAAGATTATGAATTAAAACAGTGGAGGCTTATGCATATTGGTGCACAGCCAGTCCCGCCATCACTGATTAAGAGGTGGAAAGAATATTTTCCAGACCACAAATATGATACTAATTATGGGCTTTCAGAGTCAACAGGACCTGGATGTGTTCACCTTGGGATTGAAAACATACACAAGGCTGGAGCAATAGGAGTACCTGGATATAGATGGGAGTGTAAAATTGTAGATGACAGCGGACAAGAGGTTATACAGGGAGATGTAGGCGAGCTTGTTGTAAAAGGACCAGGAGTTATGTCCTGTTATTATAATAATCCAGAAGCGACAGATGAAGTCTTAAAGGATGGATGGTTATATACAGGGGATATGGCAATGCAGGATAGTGACGGATTTTATTATTTGGTAGACAGAAAGAAAGATGTTATAGTAAGTGGTGGGGAAAATATTTATCCAGTCCAGATTGAGGACTTTATCCGCAGACATAGTAAGGTAAAAGATGTGGCTGTTATCGGACTTCCTGACAGAAGGCTTGGTGAAAAGACAGCGGCTGTTATTGAGATAAAGAATGGAATGAAGTGTACTATAGAAGAGATTTCGGACTTTTGTATGGAGCTTCCAAAATATAAACGTCCAAAGGAATTTATTTTTGAGGAGATTCCAAGGAATGCAACTGGCAAGATTGAGAAGCCTAAACTGCGTGAGAAGCATGGTGCAAGTAATCTTGTTGCCAGGGAAATTGAAGAAAAATATGGAAATGAGGAAAAATATGAAAGAACTAATGATAGGTAATAAAGCTGTTGCCAGAGGATTGTATGAAGCGGGATGTTCATTTATCTCAAGCTATCCAGGAACGCCAAGTACAGAAATAACAGAAGAAGCAGCACATTATAGCGATATTTACTGTGAGTGGGCACCAAATGAGAAAGTAGCTTTGGAAGCAGCACATGGTGCAACGCTTGGTGGCAAGAGGGCAGCGTGTGCCATGAAGCATGTGGGACTTAATGTGGCAGCAGACCCTTTATTTACAATTTCCTATCAAGGGGTCAATGCTGGGCTTGTCATATGTGTAGCAGATGACCCTGGTATGCATTCTTCACAGAATGAACAGGATTCAAGGCATTATGCCATTGCTGCTAAAGTGCCTATGCTTGAACCATCAGATTCAGAAGAATGTCGTTTATTTACAAAGCGTGCTTATGAGATTTCCGAACAGTATAATACACCTGTAATTCTTAAACTGTGTACACGTGTTTCACATTCACAGAGCATTGTAATGACGGAAGAAAGAATTGTACCAGAACAGGTACCATATATAAAAGACCCATCAAAAGTTATGATGACTTTAAATTCACGCAATGCCCATGTGCGTGTAGAACAGAGGACAAAAGAACTGGTGCAGTATGCGGAAACATCTGGCATTAACCGTATTGAAATGGGAGATAAAGAGCTTGGAGTTATTACTTCTTCTACTTCATACCAGTATGCAAGGGAAGTATTTGGAGAGCATATAAGTGTTTTAAAACTTGGCATGGTTTATCCGCTTCCTGAAAAAATGATTCTGGACTTCGCATCAGAGGTTGATGAAGTTATTGTATTAGAGGAGCTTGACCCAGTTATTGAAAACCACTGTAAACAGCTTGGAATTAAAGTAAAAGGAAAAGACATATTTCCAATCTGTGGCGAATTTTCACAAAACCTGATTAGAAAGTGTTCTGGTATGGAAGTGCCAGATGGTGTGCATATAAGTGATGAAATACCTGCACGTCCGCCTGTAATGTGTGCGGGCTGCCCGCACAGGGGAGTTTTTTATATACTGCACAAACATAATATTATGGTGTATGGTGATATCGGATGCTATACACTGGGAGCTACAGCACCATTAAATGCGATGGATTTAAATGTATGTATGGGAGCTTCATGTTCAGGTCTTCACGGTTTTAATAAATCGATGGGCAAAGATGGAGAACACCACAGTGTTGGTGTAATTGGTGATTCAACATTTATTCACTCAGGGATAACAGGTATAACAGATATTTCCTATAATTCAAGCAATTCAACTGTTATAATCCTTGATAATTCTATTACTGGCATGACAGGACATCAGCAAAACCCTTCCACCGGAAAAAATCTGCGTGGTGAGCCTGCTGCCAAAGTGGATTTGGAAGCACTTTGTAAAGCATTAGGATTTAACAGGGTAAGGGTGATTGACCCATATAATCTAAAAGAAACAGAAAATATAATAATGGAGGAACTGGCAGCAGATGAACCTTCTATAATTATAAGCCGTCATCCTTGCATAATGATAAAAGGAACAGTACATAATCCGCCATTAAAAGCAGACACTTCCAAATGCTCTGGCTGTAAAAACTGTATGAATATTGGATGCCCTGCTATTTCTGTCAGGGATAAAAAGGTGCAAATTGACCAGACTCTGTGTGTTGGTTGTAAAGTATGTTCACAGATGTGCAGGTTTGGTGCATTGGATGGTATATAATACAGAAAATGGAGGATATATGGATACAAAAAATATTATGATTGTTGGCGTAGGCGGGCAGGGAACTCTTCTTGCCAGCAAGGTACTTGGATATGTTCTGTTAAAACAGGGATACGATGTTAAGGTATCAGAAGTGCATGGAATGAGTCAGCGTGGCGGAAGCGTAGTAACATATGTGCGTTATGGCAGCAAAGTGTACTCCCCAGTAATTGACAAAGGAGAAGCGGACATAATTGTTTCATTTGAAGAACTAGAGGCAGCAAGATGGGCAGAGTATCTTAAACCAGGCGGGCTTGTAATTATAAATACACAGAAGATAGAGCCAATGCCTGTAATCACTGGTACAGCAGTTTATCCAGAAGATTTAACAAATAAGATGAAAAAAGCTAGTGCAGATGTTTATGCAAAAGACTTTCTTTCTGCTGCAGAAAAAGTTGGTTCTTCCAAAGCTGTAAATATTGTACTTATGGGAAAGCTTTCAACATATTTTAAGGAAATTTCAAATGAGACTTGGCAGGAAGCATTAGAAGTCAATGTACCAGCCAAGTTCATTGAATTAAATAAAAAAGCATTTGAAGCAGGAAAAAATTTATAACCGTGACATGTTTTAAAATACAAGGGGCAACATAAAAGCGTTGCCCTTTTTTTCAAATATCTATTTTCAATAATCTGGCAGCATTTCTATAAAACACAAATTCCTGTTCTTCTATAGAAAGCCCGCTGTCTTTTATGGACTGTATGGATTCCTTTTGCATAGTCCAAGGGCTGTCACTTCCAAAGAAAACATTTTCTATTCCTGCAAGTCTTGCTATTTTTAAAAATTTTTCTTTTGATAGCAGTGGTGCGTCCACAGAAATAACTTCCCCAGCAGCATTTTTTCTTCTTGCTGGTGTCATTGTAAAAGAAGTATCCAACATAATATGGCATTCTGAAAGAAACGGAATAAGTTCATCCCAACAATCCCACGCACCCATATGCGCAAGAATCATTTTATCTGGCTTTAATTTCTTTACAACAGGTATGATATGCGATGGCACTGCATAGTCCTTTCCTGGAAAGCTTATATCCATACCACCATGCACCATCACAATCATATTTTTTTCACAGGCATATTCGATAATACGCATATATCTGATATCATCTAAATAAACACCCTGAAAAACTGGATGCAGTTTGATTCCCTTTATGCCATCTTTTGCAAGTGAGTTAATAATATCTTTGTAATTATCATTGTCAGGGTGTAGGCTTCCAAAAGAAATAATCCCCTGGTCATGATATTTTTCATTTATCTGTGCCGCTGTCATGTTAATAGTTTTATACTGCGTGGGGTTTGTAGCAACAGGCAGTATTACAGAGTGGCTTATGCTGTTTTCTTTCATTGAATGTAAAAGACAGTCTAGTGTGCCATCTGTATAAGGCATGATATTTGCACTTTTGGACAGTCTGGATAGTGCTTTTACCGCAATTTCTTCAGGAAATGTATGAACATGAAAATCAATAATCATAATAAAAATTCCTTTCTGCAATTTTATATACAATCCTATTAACAGAAATAATTATACAGCGTAAAGTTTAAAATGGCAACAGTATGTATCATATCTTATAAAGAAAACAGGGTTTACACTCTTGCGATAATCCAGTATAATAAAAGAAAATACTAATATGGAGGTCGGTACATGAGACAATTTTTTGGGATGAATAAAAATGGAAATTTGACAGAAGCTGTAAAAGGATTATCAAATCCGGAATTTATAATGCTTTTATCAAATGACAAGCAGTTTGAACAGCACGTGGAGGAGTTGGAGAAATTATTTCCAGGTGTGCCAAGCATAGGCTGTATTGGTATGAGCTATGACACTAGTGTAGTAGAAGAGGGAGTAGGTGTTATTGCGCATACAGATGGGGTAGAGGCTGTTGCTAATGTAATAGAGCAGGTTTCTGTAATGCCAGTAAAATATATAGAGCGTATGGAACAGGACATAGCTAAAATTAATGCATCAGCAGATAATACCATATGTATTGACTTTTGTGCTAGTAATGATGCATGTGTACTGACAACTGTTTATAGTGCACTTAAAAAGCGGGGTATACAACTTATTGGCGGCACTGGGGATGCAGGAAAAGTTTCTGCCAATGGCAAAGTTTATGATGATGCTGCAGCATATGCACTTATTAAAAACAAAAATGGTAAAGTAAAGGCGTATAAAGAAAATATGTATAAACCTATGGATGATTATCGTTTGATTGCTTCAAAAACTGACCGCAGCAAGTACTTTCTTGGAGAGCTGAATGGAAAGCCAGCAAAAAGAGTATATCAGGATATACTGCATATTCAGGAAAGTGATATTACTAATCAGACTTTCAAAAATCCATTAGGAAAGTTAAGTGGCAAAGATATATGTATTATTTCTATAAAGGCAGTTTCAGGGGGCGGACTTGAGTGCTTTCGTCAGGTAAATGATTCTGATGTACTTACGATGCTTGAATTAAAAGATTATAGAAAGATAGTAGCTGAAACAATCGAAAAAATACATAATGATTTCAGACATATTTCTGCTGTTTTTTCTGTCAACTGCCTGTTCCGTTATCTTCTTTTCAGCCAGAATAATGATATGCAAGATTATCTTAATTCCATGGCAAGGCTTGGAAGTCATGCAGGAATGGTAGGGTATGGTGAACACTATAACAGCCAATTTGTCAACCAATCCATGACTTGTGTAGTCTTTGAATAAAATTACTTATTAGGAGGATAAAAAATGTTTTGGTCTAAATCTAAGAAAAAAACAGTGGCAAAACAGGAAAAGCCAGGGCTTTACCCAGTTGTATATGTGGCAGATAGTTTGCAGAACTATCAGAAAGAGTTAACACTTAAGGAAGTGGAATCGCTTAACGAATTGAGAAAAATAAGCTCAGCATTTCAGATAGTTTTAAAAGAAGATGCGATATTGAGAGAAAAATTGGAATCATTTCATGTTGTGTTTGAATCAGTAACTCAAATATCTGGAAAGTTTGCAGATGTCAAAAAGGATATTACAAGCACAGTACATAATGTTCAACAGCAGGTAAGTGGGCTTAAGACAAGCTCAGAACAAGTGCAGGAGTGTTTTGATGGACTGCAGAGCACATTTGACAGTTTTAACAAAGCCATTGAAGATATTAAAAAATGTATGCGTCAGATAGAAAATATTGCGGACCAGACCAATATTCTTGCGCTTAATGCGACTATTGAGGCGGCAAGAGCGGGAGAACAGGGAAAGGGATTTGCAGTAGTTGCAGGAGAGGTAAAGCATTTAGCTGATGAAATTAAAGAACTGACGAGCATAGCACACGATGGCATTGAAAGTGTTGGTCAGGAAACAGAAAAGATGTATACAAGCATTATGGTATCGGATGAAGCAGTATCACAGAGTATAGGAAATGTCGATAAGACATATAATATGTTTGATGAAATTATTGAGGCTGCAGGCAGTGCAGAAACAGTGCAGGAACAGATAACAGATGTGGTGAAAGAATCGCAGGAACACCTTCAAGGTGTCAGGCAGTCATTTACAGAAACAGAGATGCAGTATAATAAAGTTCTTGAACATATAGAGAGAGCAAATGAACTTGGAACAACGAAAAGTTCTATGTTTGAAGACATAGATAACATGCTGTCGCAAATACCGCCTATAATAAAAGATATAGAAAATACAAATTAAAGTATGATAATCCCTGCCCTGTATTCATCAGGGCAGGAGTTTTTGCTGTTCTGACTGGTAGTCTGCCTGTATATATCAGCTGCAAAGATGTCTTTTTCAAACATTTGTCTTGCATAACTGTCAAGTTTTCTGGCAGCATTAGCAGTTTTTGTTATTAATGTAGTCTGTTTTACATCTCTTAACATACTGCTTTTATTTTTATTCATGCCCAAAAGCCTTGCATATGGCGTTATTTGATAGGAGTTTAGGCTATTTTTTGTGATATTTAAACTGTCTTTATGGATATCTAACAGAATATGCAAAAGTGAGCGAGATATTCTGCTGTAAGTATAATCTTTTGTTTTCAGCATTTTTATAAATTCTGTGAAACTGCTGTAACTATCTAATTTATTTATAATACGATTTGCAAGCATATCAGATACGTCAAGAAATTTTGTAAAACTGTCTATAGTTTCAATATTGTTACTTGTATTTAGCATATTTCTTAATTTGTAATAGAGTAAATTAGAAAACATATTTTCATTAATATTAATTCTGTCTATATTTTGTGCCAGTATCTTAAGCGTGCTTTCTGGCAAGAAATTAGAAACAATCTTTAATGGTTCTTTTTCAACAGCAAATGCATTTCTGACAGCAGAAGCAGAGGCAAAATTTCCTGTAATGCCTTTATAATCTGTATTGTTGTAGCCATTGTCACACCTTTTTATTACAAATGGTTTTATATTGCTTTTTAATAGTTTTAATGCTTTTAAATATTCTATGGCGAGAATATTGTTGGGATTTTCAAGAACCTGACATATTTTATCTGCATCTTTATGGAAGTATTTTTTAATAGCCATATGACGTGCTTTAGGATATGATATGCCTGATTTTATAAAATTATTTATTTCAGAATTAAATTCATAATCATAGGTTAGTGTAATATCTGCTGCCATATTTAATATATCTATATCATCACATTCACTTCCAAAACAAATGCTGTCAACAAAGCCAAGGCTGTCAAGCATAGAAACTCCCCCTAGTGCAAACAGTCCAGCGCTTGCTGTCGCATATATTACAGGAAGTTCAAATACAAAATCTGCCCCACCACAAAGAGCCATCTTAGTGCGCAGATATTTATCTGTAAATGCAGGAGCTCCTCGCTGTACAAAATTCCCGCTCATTACAGTGACAATATTATCTGCTCCTGCTTGTCTTATATTATTAATCTGGTATGTATGTCCATTGTGAAAAGGATTGTATTCAGTAATTATGCCTGTAGTTTTCATAAAGTGTACCTATTTTTTTGTTACAGTATACGAAATATAAATAAAAATGTCAATGATAAAAGATTTTGACACCACTAGTAAAAAAGTGTATAATAGGAAAAATGCGTAAAAATAATATAGTTACTAGATAGGAGGAGACATAATGGCAAAGTATACCAGACAGGACATACTAGATTTAATTGAAGAAGAGGATATAGAATTTATACGTCTTCAATTTACTGATATATCAGGCAAGTTGAAAAATATGGCTACTACTATTGAACAGATTGATAAAATTTTAGATGGACACTATAAATTGGACTGTAAAGCGATTGACGGATTCAGTGGTACAGGTTATGAGGAACTGTTTCTTGTTCCTGATTTAGATACTTTTGTTATTTTTCCATGGCGTCCTCAAAACAGCAAAGTTGCACGTTTTATTTGTGATGTAATAGAACCTGATGGAACACCTTTTATTGGTGATAGTAGATATATATTAAAAAAAGTGCTTAAAGAGGCAAAAGATATGGGATTTAGTTTTGATGTTGCTATTAAAAATGAATTTTTTCTTTTTGACCTTGGAGAGAACGGAGAGCCGACCAATCATTCGGGTGAAAAGGGCGGCTATTTTGATGTAGGACCAGCAGATGAGGGTGAAAATTCAAGGCGTGATATGATACTGTATCTTTCAGACATGGGGATTGGCGTTGAATCTTCGTACCACTCAGATGAAGGAGCGCAGCATGTGCTTGATTTAGGGTATGCAGATGCTCTTGAGATGGCTGACAGCATTATGACAACAAGGCTTGTTGTGCGCACAGTTGCCAAAAGGCATGGGCGGCATGCTACATTTATGCCAAAGCCTAGAAAAAATGTTAAGGGTTCAGGTGCGCACTATATCTTTTCAATGAAAAAAAATGGTGAGAATATATTTACAGACAGTACAGATAAGATAGGCATAAGCAAAGAAGGTTATCACTTTATGGCAGGGATATTAGAGCATATAACTGGCATGATGCTTATCACTAATCCTATAGTTAATTCATATAAAAGACTTATACCTGGATATCTTGCCCCTGTTACTGTAGGCTGGTCATCTACAGACACAAGTCCACTTATTAGACTTACTTCTATAGGTTCAGATGGCGGCAGAATTGTATTAAGAAATCCTGATGGAGCAGCAAATCCTTACCTTGTAATTGCACTGTGCATTGCAGCAGGTCTTGAGGGGATAAAAAATCAGACAGAACCTCCTGTTTGCATGGATGAACTTGCAGAAAATGAAATAATAAAAGCAGATGTACTTCCAAGAACTTTATATGAAGCTGTAAACCTTTTTACAAACGACCAGTTTGTTCAAGATGTACTTGGAAATCATATATCAGGGCATATGATACAAGCAAAGGACGCTGAATGGAATGAATACTGCAAACAAGTTACAATATGGGAAACAGAACGTTATCTTTCTACTATTTGACAGCATCACAGAAACCGACAGGAGGTTTTTTACACGATGGACATAATTGTAGCTTTTCCTAAGATAGAAGATGCAAAAAACCTAAGAAAGCTTCTTATTCGTAATGGTTATGATGTAAATATGGTTTATAATACTGGTGCTCAAGTTGTCGATGCAGTAAACCATTTAGATGGTGGAATAGTGATATGTGGATATAAATTTTTAGATATGCATTATTCAGAGATAAATGACTATTTGCCAAAAAGTTTTCAGATGCTTTTACTTGCTTCTCCAGCAAAACTTTCAAATTGTAGCATGACTGACAATATTATGTACCTTGCAATGCCGTTTAAAGTACGAGATTTTTTAAATACGTTGGAAACGATGGCGATACAGTACAACCGTTTATACAAAAAGCATAAAAAAAAGTCTGTACAAAGGTCTAAAGATGACATAAAGATAATTACAAAGGCAAAGGAACTATTGATGGAGCGTAACCATATGACAGAGAATGAAGCCCACCACTATATACAAAAAACTAGCATGGACAGTTCAACTAATATGGTGGAAACTGCCCAGATGATAATAGAACTAAATAGAAAGGAATGGGAATTGTAATATGAAGGCATTTCTTATTTTAGAAGATGGAACTGTATTTGAGGGTAAAAGCATTGGCGCTGTAAGGGAAGTGGTTTCTGAGATAGTATTTAACACTTCAATGACAGGATATTTAGAAGTTCTTACAGACCCAAGTTATGCGGGACAGGCGGTAACTATGACATATCCATTAATAGGAAACTATGGAATATGTTATGAAGACATGGAGTCATTTAAGGGATGGCCAGATGGATTTATAGTAAGGGAAATTTCTCGTATGCCAAGTAATTTCCGTTCGGAGGATTCACTACAGAATTTCCTTGAGAAAAATAATATTCCTGGCATATGTTCAATAGATACACGTGCACTTGTAAAGATATTGCGCGAAAAGGGCACTATGAACGGAATGATTACAACTAATGAAAACTACAGCCTTGATGAAGTGCTTAAACAACTTAAAGAATACAAAGTTACAGGTGTTGTTGAAAAAGTTTCATGTAAGGAAAAGCAAAATTATGTACCTGGCGACATTGGTTCTAAGATATGTAAAGCAGAGAAAGATATAGCTGTGATTGATGTTGGCACTAAGAAAAATATTATTCGTTGTCTTTTAAACCGTGGATGTAATGTAACTGTATATCCATGCAATTTTAATGCAGATGAAGTTATAAAAGCAAAACCTGACGGAATAATGATTACTAATGGACCTGGAGACCCTGCAGAATGCACTAGTATAATAGAGCAGATTAAGAAACTTTCAAATTCAGGTATACCTATTTTTGCTATATGTCTTGGACACCAGCTTATGGCACTTGCAAATGGTGCAAAGACTTATAAGATGAAATATGGACACAGAGGAGCCAACCATCCTGTAAAAAATTTAGATACAGGAAAAGTCTATATTTCTTCACAGAACCATGGATATGTTGTAGATATAGATTCTATTGACCAAAATATTGCAAAACCTTGGTTTGTAAATGTGAACGATGGAACAGCAGAGGGGCTTTCTTATTGTAATAAGCCTATAAAAACTGTGCAGTTTCATCCAGAAGCAAATGCAGGTCCTAAGGATTCAGAACTTTTGTTTGATGAATTTATGAAAATGATTGGAGGAAATAAGTAATGCCAAAAATTGAAGGAATAGGGAAAGTTTTAGTAATTGGTTCAGGCCCTATTGTAATTGGGCAGGCCGCAGAGTTTGACTATGCAGGAACACAGGCATGCCGTTCCCTTAAAGAAGAGGGAATGGAAGTTATTTTAGTAAATTCCAATCCAGCAACTATTATGACTGATAAAGATATTGCGGACAAGGTATATATAGAACCGCTTACAACAGAAGTATTAGAGCAGATTATTGAGAAAGAAAAACCTGACAGCCTGCTACCCAATATGGGAGGACAGGCAGGTCTTAATCTTGGTATGGAACTTGCAGAATCAGGCTTTCTTGACAGCCATGGTGTAAAACTTCTTGGAACTACAGCTGAAACTATCCGCAATGCAGAAGGACGCCAAGAGTTTAAAGACCTTATGGAAAAAATTGGTGAGCCATGTGCTGCATCAGAACTTGTAGAAAATATAGAAGATGGTATTGCATTTGCCAATAAAATTGGCTATCCTGTTGTGCTTCGTCCAGCTTATACGCTTGGCGGTTCAGGCGGCGGCATTGCACATAATGAAGAAGAACTTGTGGAAATCCTTACAAATGGTTTAAGACTTTCACGTGTTGGACAAGTGCTTGTAGAACGCTGTATAGCGGGTTGGAAAGAGATTGAATATGAAGTAATGCGTGATAGCAATGGCACGTGTATTACAGTCTGCAATATGGAAAACCTTGACCCTGTTGGCGTACACACAGGTGACAGCATTGTTGTAGCACCTTCACAGACACTGTCTGATAAAGAATATCAGATGCTTCGTACATCTGCACTTAAAATAATAGACGAGCTTGGAATAACAGGCGGCTGTAACGTACAGTTTGCGCTTCATCCAACGTCATTTGAATATATTGTAATAGAAGTAAACCCACGTGTAAGCCGTTCTTCTGCACTTGCATCAAAGGCAACAGGATATCCTATTGCAAAGGTATCAGCTAAAATTGCACTTGGCTATACGCTTGATGAAATACCAAATGCAGTTACAGGCAAGACATATGCAAGCTTTGAACCTACACTTGACTACGTTGTAGTTAAAATTCCACGCCTTCCATTTGATAAATTTATAAAGGCAAAGAGGACTCTTACAACGCAGATGAAAGCGACAGGCGAAGTTATGAGCATCTGTACTAATTTTGAAGGTGCACTTATGAAAGCACTGCGCTCGCTTGAACAGCACGTTGACAGTCTTGAAGGCAGTGTTTATAAGGACAACTCTACAGAAGAAATAGAGGAAATGCTGCATATAGTAGACGACCGCCGTATATATGTAGTTGCAGAGGCTATAAGGCGTAAAATACCATATGATAAAATCCATGAAATAACAATGATTGACAGTTGGTTTATTGATAAGATTGCAATTCTTGTAGAGATGGAAGATAAGTTAAAAAACTGTGATATTCTCGATAAAGAACTTTTATATGAAGCAAAACGCCTTGAATTTCCAGACTGTGTAATTGCAGAATGGACAAATAAAACAGAACAAGAAATTAAAGAACTTCGCTATAAATGGGGTATTACAGCAGCATTTAAGATGGTTGACACATGTGCCGCTGAATTTGCATCAGAAACTCCTTATTACTACAGTTGTTTTGACGGTGTTAATGAAGTTGAAGATATATCTGACCAGAAGAAAATCATGGTGCTTGGCTCTGGACCTATACGCATCGGACAGGGAATTGAGTTTGACTACTGTTCTGTACACAGTGTATGGGCATTAAAAAATGAGGGATATGAAACCATTATAGTTAATAATAACCCTGAAACAGTAAGTACTGATTTTGACATAGCCGATAAACTCTACTTTGAGCCACTTACACCAGAAGATGTTGAAAATATTGTGCGACTTGAAAATCCTGATGGAGCAGTAGTACAGTTTGGCGGTCAGACTGCTATCAAACTTACAGAAGCACTTATGAAGATGGGTGTAAAAATACTTGGTACAAGTGCTGAAAATGTTGACGCTGCGGAAGACAGAGAGCTTTTTGATGAAATTCTTGAAAAATGCTGTATTCCAAGACCAAAAGGACACACCGTATTTACAACAGAAGAAGCATTAAAAGCTGCCAATGACCTTGGATACCCTGTACTTGTAAGACCTTCATATGTACTTGGTGGGCAGGGCATGAAAATTGCAGTATCGGATAGTGATATTGAAGAATATATGGCTATAATAAACCGTTACCATCAAGACCATCCTATACTTGTAGACAAGTACCTTATGGGTAAAGAGGTTGAGGTTGATGCTATATGTGATGGTAAAGATATATTAATACCAGGAATAATGGAACACGTGGAGCGTGCTGGTGTTCATTCAGGTGATAGTATTTCCATTTATCCAGCACAATCACTATCAGAAAAAATACAAAATGTTATAGTGGACTATACAGGCAAGCTTGCACGTTCGCTTAATGTAATAGGGCTTATAAATATACAGTTTATTGTATACAATGACGATGTATATGTAATTGAGGTAAATCCACGCTCAAGCCGTACAGTGCCTTATATAAGTAAAGTTACAGGCATACCAGTTGTAGACCTTGCATCACGTGTGATTTTAGGCGCTAAGATTAAAGATATGGGATATGGGACAGGACTTGCACCTAAATCAGATTATCTTGCTATAAAAATGCCAGTATTTTCATTTGAAAAGCTGCGTGGCGCAGAAATAAGCTTAGGGCCTGAAATGAAGTCAACAGGTGAGTGTCTTGGTATATCAAAACACTTTAATGAAGCACTGTATAAAGCATTCTTAGGCGCAGGGATAGACCTTCCGAAGTACAAAAAAATGATACTGACTGTAAAAGATGCAGACAAGCTTGAAGCAGTAGAAATAGCAAGACGCTTTAAAAAGCTTGGATATGAAATATTTGCCACAAGAAACACAGCAAGAGTATTAAATGATAATGGAGTTCTTGCAATACCTATAAACCGAATAAATGAAGAAGCTCCTACACTTATGGACTTGCTGCTTGAACACCAGATTGACCTTGTAGTAGATACGCCAACATATGGAAACAAGATGAAAGATGGCTTTATCATACGCCGTACAGCTATTGAAACAGGTGTAACATGTCTTACTTCACTTGATACAGCAGCAGCACTTCTAACAAGTCTGGAAAGTTCAGATACAGAGCATTTGTCAGTGGTTGATATAACTTCTATTAATACAGTAAACGCAGACAAGGCAAAAGCATAAAAAAGATAGGAAGAACGCTACTTTTGCGCTCTTCCTTTTTTTTAATTCAAAAAGCCTTGTCACTACGTGTATGAAATATATAACCTTTGTTTATTATATAAGCTTTTATACTTTTAATATTTTGCTCAATAAATTCATAATCACTGTATTCAATTTGATATGTACCAGTATTGTTATATGCATGAAATATTGCATTATTATTTATGGAATAAATACCTATACCATCTATTGTACTTGGAAAAAATATATTTTTTATATTAATATTAGATTGAAAATTGCTTGCATCTGTTGCAAAACCAGCATACAAATACACTATTTCAACGCCTTTTTTAAAAGTAATTTTCCTTAATAGATTACAGTCTGCTACATTGATTCCTACATATCTCATACCAGAAGAAATTGTAAGGTTTGTAAGATATCGTGCTCCTGCAAATGCATCAGCATTTATTTCTTTTACGCCTGTAGGTATTATATATTTTCCTTTTTTTGCACGTGGAAATGCATAAAGCTTTGTCATATCAAAATTAAAAAGACACCCATCTTTTGATTTAAAATATTTGTTTCCTTTCTCCACAGTTATATTTTTAAGGTTTGGTGCAGCACCTCTACAGCCCATTGCATAACCATTTTCATCTAGTATAGTATAAGTTATAAGAGCATTAACATTTTTTAGTGTTGCAGGTACTTCATAACTTGTAAGCGTATCAGGAAATATTTCTATTGACTTTATATTTTTATTATAAAGCACATTTTTATAAGAAGTGAAAAAATTGTTTGTATCAGGTACAATTATTTTATTAAATTTATTTTGTGAATCCTTGTTTAAAATTAATTCTGTATCTTTATGGATATCTAAAGAAGTTTTTGCAAATGGCATAAGCCAAAGACATTTATAATCAACAGAATACAATGCATTATTATATATTTTAAAATGTTTGTTTTGTTCTGATATAGTTATTTCTTTAAGGCTTGACAATCCATATACACTATCACCATAAATAGTATCAATATGTTCTAGTTTTTCAGAAAGACCAAGTACCTCCAAAGATGAACAGCCATTAAGACAATCAAGTGGAAATTCTGTTATATTGTCATTAAAAATAAGTCTTTTAAGATTTACACATCCAGTAAATGCATAATTATTAACAGAGTAAACACTTACAGGCATTATATAGCTACCATCTTTAAGACCAGGGTACTTTATCAGTTCTTTTATATCCTTTGAATAAAGTACACCATCTTTTGATGTATAATATTTATTACTGGTCGCAACATTAAACATTGCACCACAATTTTTAAATGCATTTTCAGATATTTCTTCAACAGAGCCACCGAGTTTTATTTCTTTTAAAGAAATACAGTTATTAAATGTATAAGCATATATTTTTGATATATTGGATTCATTATCTATAGTTTGTAAATTACTGCATCCCATAAAACATTCCAATCCGATGTGTTTAACAGAAGATGGGATGTTTATTGATTTTATACTGCTGTTTTTAAAAGCACATTCATTAATTTCACCAAGTTTGTTATTTAAATTTATTTTTTTAAGATATCTGCTATCTGCAAATGCATAATTGCAAATGATTTTAACAGTATGTGGTACTTTAAAAGATGAAGTTTTTTTATGAGAAGGATACCAAATTAATTTTGTCATTTTTTTATTATACAAAACACCATCTTTAGAAGCTAAATACTTATTATTTTTAGAAACCGTAATTTTTGAAATACTTGTATTATTTCTTAAAAGATATGATTCTTCAACGCCTGTAACATCTGAGCCAATATTAAAACTACCTGTTCCAGTAACCTTAAAAATATTGCCATTATCACGAAGTTCTATACTAACTTTGGCATCTGCTTTTGAAGAGAAGAGCAAAGATATTATTATTAGAAAAAATATTGTTATAAACCGAGTTATTGAATGTTGTAGTTGTTTCATAAAAATCCCCATTCCACTGCCTTTTAATTAGTGGCACAATTTATTATATATTGTAATTATGATAACATAGTTATAAATAAAATACAATATATTCTTTATTGTATTTTTTTCCATCTATTGTAAAAATTTTTAAATAAGCACATAAAGTCGTAACAATTTTGTGGTAATATACAAGCTAAAAGTAAATGTCAATTATTTAAGAAAAGCTTAAAAATGTTTGATAAAACTTGAAAAATTAAAAATAGTATGTAATAGTATATTAGAAAAGTAAATATGCGAAAGGATGGGGATTTAGTGGCTGTTATAACATTTAAAAGGGTTGAAAAAAAATATATGATGACGCACAGCCAATATTATAAGTTCAGAAAACTTATAGAAGATTATATGCAAGTTGATAAATATGGCTTTAGTACTATATGCAACTTGTATTATGATACAGAAAATTATGAACTTGCAAGGCGTTCTATAGAAAAACCTGTGTATAAAGAAAAGTTTCGTCTACGCAGTTATGGTGTACCAGAGATTACAGATACAGTATTTCTTGAACTGAAGAAAAAATACAAAGGTGTTGTTTATAAAAGACGTGTAGAACTTCCACTTAAAGAAGCATATGAAAGTATAAAGAACAAAAGCTTTGATAATAGTGGAACAGGTAGTCAGGCAGGACAGATAGAGGCTGAGATTACATATTTTTTAAATCAGTACGATTTATATCCACGTGTATTTCTGGCATATGACAGGATTGCAATGTTTGGAAAAAAAGACTTAGGGCTGCGCATGACATTTGATTTTAATATAAGAAACAGGACATATGACATTGATTTATTAAAAGGTGACAAAGGAGAGCTTTTATTTGATGATGACAGGGTACTGCTGGAAATAAAAGTATCTGCTGCATATCCATTTTGGTTAGTGCACGCATTAGAAGAATGTGGCATATATCCAGTTTCATTTTCAAAATATGGGACAATTTATAAAAAATATCTTTTTCCCGATTATAATACAAAAGTGAAAGGAGATGTTGTTCTTTTATGACATTTGAAAATATTTTTAATCTTTCTACAGATATGCTTACTGTAAAAAATGCTATTATATGTACAGCAGCATCTATAATCTTGGGAGCTGCTAATGCATTTTGTTATTATAAAACGGGAAAAAGCAATAAGAATTTTTTAATATCACTCACAATTATGCCTGCACTTGTGCAGACTATTGTAATGCTTGTCAATGGCAATCTTGGAACAAGTGTTGCTATAGTTGGAGCTTTTAGTTTAATACGTTTCCGCTCAGTACCAGAGAGCAGCAGAGATATAAGCAGTATTTTTTTTGCAATGGTTATAGGAGTTGCAACAGGGTCAGGCAGTATAGGATATGCAGCATTTATAACAATATTTTTGTGTGCTGTACTTCTTATTGCTTATAATCTCCCTATTCTAAAACAGGACAAATGTAAAATACTCAAAATCACAATTTATGAAAATTTAGATTATAATTCAATATTTGATGATTTATTTGACAATTATTTAGTAAAACATGAACTTGTTAATGTAAAAACTACTAATATGGGCAGTATGTACCAACTGCATTACAATATAGAACTTAAAAATACTCTGCAAGAAAAAGAATTTATTGATGCACTGCGCTGCCGCAATGGCAATCTTACTATTATATGTGGAAAAGCAGAAACAATAGAAGAGAGATTTTAACCGATGTTTTTCTTGCATTTCACTACTATATATGATAAAATTCCAATTATGTAATTAAATAGCTCAATAATAAGGTACGGATGAAAAGGAATTTAAGCATATGGAAGGTTTTACAATAATATTATCTCTATTAAGTGGTGTAGCATTATTTCTGTTTGGAATGTCACTTATGGGAGATGGTTTGAAGAAAACGGCTGGAGAGAAACTAGAGCATATATTGTACAAGCTTACTAGCACACCACTAAAAGGCATACTGCTTGGAACTGTTGTTACAGCAGTTATTCAGTCATCTTCTGCAACAACAGTTATGGTAGTTGGTTTTGTCAATGCAGGACTTATGAAAGTTGCACAGGCAATCGGAATTATTATGGGTGCTAATATTGGTACAAGTATTACAGGATGGGTTATTTGTCTTTCCTATCTTGAAAGCACAGATGGCATTGCACAGCTTTTATCAACAACGACTATATCAGCTTTTGTTGCTATACTTGGCATAATTTTTAAAATGTTTGTCAAAAAAGAAGTTTTTCGCAATATTGGAGATATTATGCTTGGATTTGCTATCCTTATGACAGGAATGCAGACAATGAGCAATGCAGTATCACCATTAAAAAGCAATGAAGGATTTGTCCATGCACTTACAATGTTTTCAAACCCATTTATAGGTATTTTGATTGGTATATTATTTACTGCAGTATTACAAAGTGCTTCTGCTTCAGTAGGTATATTGCAGGCATTGTCAGTGACAGGTGGAATTACATTTGCAACAGCATTTCCTATTACAATGGGTATTGGAGTTGGAGCAGCATGTCCTGTATTACTTTCTTCTATTGGCACAAATAAAAACGCCAAAAGGACAGCATTAATTTATCTTTTAAACGATTTATTTGGTATGGTATTTTGGTCAATCAGTTTTTATACGGCAAATATATTTATACATTTTAACTTTATGGACGCAGTTATGAATCCAGTTAGAATTGCACTGCTTAATACTATATTCCGCATAGCAACAACGCTTGTATTAAGTCCATTTGTCAAATTCATTGAAAAGCTGGTATTTGTCTTAATCAAAGACAGCCCAGAAGATAAGAAAGACCAAGAAGACTTTGATTTACTCGTAGAACGTTTTCTTGTAAGTCCATCAGTAGCAATTACACAAAGCTATCAAGCAATGAATGGCATGATAAATAAAGTTAGAAATAATATAATAAGTTCCTTAGATCTTTTAAAAGAGTTTTCAGAAGAGAAGTTTAATGAGATACAGGAAAAAGAAAATCTTATAGATAAATACGAGGATAAACTTGGAAATTATCTAATGCAACTTACAGGTCGTGAAATTACTGCAATACAAAATACAGAAATATCAAGACTTTTGTATACTATTAGTGACTTTGAAAGAATGGGAGACCATGCAAGCAATATTTCTAAAGTAGCACAAGAATTTGATGTCAAACAGTTTGTTCTTACCAAAGAAGGCAACTATGAGTTTGAGGTGTTAAGAGATGCAGTTCTTGAGGTTATGGATTTGACAGTGAATTCATTTGTAGATAATAATAGAACTCTTGCACTGCGTGTAGAGCCATTGCGTGAACTGATTGGCATTTTATGTGATGAAATGAAAATACACTATGTCAAGCGTATGCAGCAGGGAAAATATAAATTAAAACAAGGAATTGCATTTAATGACCTTATAACAGACCTAGAGCGTATAAGTGCACATTGTTCAAATGTGGCTTTGGTGTTAATTGAAATGGGACATTCTGAATTTGATGCACATGGATATGTTAAACGTATAAGAGAGCGCAATGATTCAGATTATGCAATGTTTTTTGAACAGTATGAGGAAAAGTATAATATAAATGGATATAAAAAGATTAAAAAAGTAAAAAAAGAGGAAAATTTAAAAGGCAAAGAAGTATCAAAAAGTAAAGAAGCTCCTAAGAACAAAAAAAGCAAAGTTGATACAAAAAAGAAAAAGTTAAAAACATAGGTAAAGTAAAGATAAGAAACAAGTGAATATTTCTTTCAACTTCCTTATTCTCTACTCCTTTACATAAAAATAGAGCGCATAGACTGGTTTCTATACACTCTGATGCTGTGTTACTTATTTAGTAGTGATTATGGTAATGATTATTTAGATAAATTGGAATTTGAATAACACAATTTTATAGCCTCTTAGCAGAGGTTATAGTCTATCAATAAAATCCTCCAAAAGCC
>DESG01000131.1 GCA_002361175.1 Lachnoclostridium sp. UBA3320
GTCAGCGGCCTTGTATGGGGATATGGAGGACATAGAATAAGATTACACCACAGTAACAAGACAAAGCAAGAACAAGTTTAACAAAAAAGGAACAAGACCATATGACATTATCAAAGTTCAAAATTCACAAAAATATGGTCGGGGGTAGGATTGAAAGGAGTTGATAAATGGCAAGTGTTCCCATTTGGGAGAAGGTTGCATTGACGCTTGAAGAGGCGGCAGCATATTCCAATGTTGGTATTAATCGCATTCGTGAAATTACAAATAATGAAAACTGTCCGTTTGTTCTATTTGTCGGAAACAAAAGACTTATTAAACGAAAGCCTTTTGAGAAGTATCTTGAGCAAGCATTTTCAATTTGACAATGGACAAGCGGACTTTGAAATGATATAATTTTGTTGTACATTCAAAGTCGCTTTCCCGAAAGGAGGCTATCATGGGAAAGCGCAAAGATAGTAAGGGTAGAGTCTTAAAATCTGGAGAAAGTCAAAGAGAAAACGGATCATATCAATTCCGATATAACGACATTCACGGGAAACGGCGGTATGTCTATGCTAAATCGCTTGATGAATTGCGGCAGAAAGAAAAAAATATCCAACGTGATATTGCAGATGGGATTGATACCACGGGTGCAGAAATAACAGCGATTGATCTTCTGAAGAAGTACGCCAACACAAAACAATTTCTTTCCCAAAATACACAAGAGCAATATTATTATGCTGTATGTACCTTAAGCAAAGAGCCATTCATGCAAAAGCAGGTAAATGCAATCAAGCTATCAGACGCAAAAGCATTTATCATGAAACTGCGCAATGATGGACGGAAGTATAGCACCATTCAAAGTTTTTATGCAAAACTGCGTCCGGCGTTTGAAATGGCGGTTGATGATGATTTGATTCGCAAAAATCCATTCAAGTTTAAGTTGGCTGATATAATCCCCAATGACACGGAAGAACGAAAACCATTAAACCAGCAGGACAAGAAAAGGCTGCTTGAATTTGCCGTTGACTACCCTTGTTATGATGAGATTGTAATTTTGCTGGGGACAGGGCTTCGGGTAAGTGAGTTGTGCGGATTGACCGTGAAAGACGTTGACTTTACTAACCGAAAAATTACAATCAGCAAGCAGCTTCTGAGAAATCTTCATGGTGAATATCGTGTTGAAACGCCAAAGACAGATAGCGGCATTCGACATATACCAATGCTGAGAGAAGAAGTATATCAAGCCTTTATGCGTGTTGTGCAGGATCGAGGCACACCGAAAATTGAAATGATGATTGACGGCTTCACAGGGTTTCTACTCTTAAACAAATATGGCAAACCCAAAGTTGCAAGGAATATCCAGTATGACATTGATATACTTATCAAACGGTACAATAAGAGCCACCCTATAGCGCTGCCTGATTTTACACCGCACAACCTGAGACATACCTTCGCTACTGATATGGCAAATAAGGGCATGAATACCAAAACTCTTCAATATCTGATGGGCCATAGTGACGCAAACACCACCATGAACACATACGCCGCTTGCGACTATGAACTTGCAGAACAGGAACTTGCGAGAATCCTTGCAATCGGTTGATTTTACTGCATTTCAGGACTCCACAGTTTACACCAAATTTACACCAAATGCCTGTAGAAAGGTGTAGATTTGCGTAGGCTTATAAAATGCGTCACTTGAAAAACGTCATGAAAAGCAATAAAAAACGCCAGATTATTGCAACTTTTATTGATATTGCAACCTCTGACACTTACATACTGATTAAGTGCAAGGGTTAATTAACCACCTGATAATGTTTTAAATAACTGAAAATTCGGCATAAAACGCATTGATTGTCGTGCGTTTGTGTTGATTAAAAATCACCTTACACCAAACTTACACCAAATGGGCAGCGGTTTTGAATGTACAATAAAAAGACCAGCACTCACTTCAAACCGTGGGTGCTGGTTTTCTTTTGGACAAAAATAAACCACCATAGAGGAATGACATTAAATCCCTCCTATAGTGGCTATTTGTTGTTCTTTTTAAATTCTGTAATGATACGCTGCAAGGTTTCAATTTGACTATCTGACAACCCAGAAAGATTAATCGTTTTTTCTCCAGCTACCCCAAGCAGGTAATCAGTAGTTACGCTGAAGAATTTTGCAATATGGATCAGTGTTTCAAATGTTGGATACCCTAACCCATTTTCGTACTTGCTGACTACTGCCTTCGATAATCCTACTTTTGCGCCAAAATCCTTCTGAGTCAAATTCTGACCTATGCGCAGTTTCTTTAAGTTTTCGCCAAATTCGGAATAGTACATTGATTCACCACCTTGCGTATAGTGTACCGCAAGGAAGGTATACATTTCATAGATTTTAGTTTCTATATCATTGACTTTCAATGGATTTGTTGATATACTTGTGAAGAAAGAATTTTCTGAGTACTGCTAAGGGGGAGTTATTTATGCGCAGATATTTAAAAGTCTTTTGTTTTCTACTTGCTGTCCTTTTTCTATTTGCTCTATCTGGTTGTGGCGGGTTATCAGATGATGAATTAGATTCCGCTATCGAAGATTATAGGACAGCCCTTCAGCAGCTTTGTAATGATTATGGATTGAATGATGCAGAGATTGAAGTTGAAAGCAATCTTTCTGGAGAGAAAATTGGAGATACATTCCATTACATTGGCACTTCAGAAGTATCAAGCGAGAAATTTTCTCAATTATCTGGAGCAGAGGCGTTTTCGTTTATGAAAGAGTTTGAACATCTTGAAAACGGATTGTTTGATTATGAAAATGCCTCTATTTCATACATTGCCCATGTTAATTGCAAAAAAGGAAGGTACACTTATGAATCCAAAAGAACCAGCTTAAGTACTTTTGAATACTTGATGCGATATGGTAATGCAGCAGTAACATATAAGGATGAAAAACTTGTCTATGACATTTTCTGATTTTAGCTGATTATTAAGGGGAGGAACTATTTATGTTCTGGTTTGTCTTATTCATTATCTTACTGTTTGTTTATCCACCTCTGGCACTTATAATTCTGCTAATAGGCATAGCTTACAAGATACTCGTAACACCAAAAAAATAGCAACCGTCACACATAAAACCGTTGTATGTCATTAAATGATGTGCGGCGGTTTTATCGTATCGGGCAAATTCCGGCTTATATGTTGAGTAGATGTACTATGCGGCTGGCAGAAAATGAAAACCTGCTTGAAGTGCAAACCACCCCCCGGCGCATGATGTATGATCCGCCCCAATTTAGGCAGATAGTTAGCGCGAAATAATGTCAATAGGGTATACTCATGTGACATATTGAAAAAGGCCGAAAAGGTATGTCATATAAATTATAAAATGATATTTGAAATGTTGCTATAATTTTATATATCCTATTGACACACTTTACTGCTTGTGGTATACTTGACCTATCAAAACAAAGGGGCGGCAAGATTATGATGCTGGGTTATATTCGTGTTTCCACCGTTGAGCAGAACGACACAAGACAGATTGAAGCCCTCAAGCAAAAAGGCGTTGATCCTGAGAACTTGTACACTGACAAACAGAGCGGCAAGAATGCAGACAGGCCAGCACTAAAGGAACTGCTTGCTTATGTTCGCCGTGGTGATACCGTGGTCACTGAATCCATTTCCCGCATTGCCAGAAATACAAAAGACCTTCTAAACATCATTGACCAATTACAAAGCAAGGGCGTTGAATTTATCAGTCTGAAAGAAGCCCTTGATACCACCACCCCACAAGGTAAATTTATGCTGACCATCTTTGGTGCTATGGCAGAATTGGAACGTGACTCCATCCTTCAACGTCAAGCAGAAGGAATAGCCGTGGCAAAGGAGCAGGGCAAATATAAAGGCCGTCAGCCTATCCAGATTGACGAAGCCTTATTCCGCTCCACAGTTGCAGAATGGCGGCAGAATAAGATCACAGCAAGGGTAGCTATGCAAAGGGTTGGATTAAAGCCCAATACATTTTATAGGCGTGTAAGCGATATGGGACTATAAATCAAAAGGCGGCAGGGCATTAACCCCGCCGTCTTTCCTATTCTATCAGTCAGTTATCAGCTCTACAGGCCACCACAGCCAACAGCAGTATAGCAATACCTCCAACAGCCGTCAGGCCATGCAGCAAGCAGTTATCAGGGCTATGGGCTGTAGCCGTCCTTTCTGTTATGCGGCAATAAAAAAGCAGAAGTTACAAAAACTCCTGCAAAGATTTATGCAATATGACCAGCAAAAATAAATTGACAATATGAATCCGCTGAATTATAATAGTAGTGTACGGTCACACGAAAGCGACAACACTTTCCATTCTCGTCTTTATATTACCACAAGTCAATATGTTTGTCAATAGTTTTTGTACGCTTTTTTAAAAAAACTGGACAAACACAAAAAGCGTACAAACTCCAAAGAAAACCGTACAAAAAATGAAGGTTGGTTGATCCGCTCTAACTGGGCGTTTCAAATAAAAAATGAAAGAAGGAATGACCAATAAGCAATCAGATCATTCATAACGACAGGCTCCCATTTGTTACAATCGTTGACTCAGTAATGGGATCAGGTAAAACATCAGCAATAATTAACAAAATGTTCAGCGTTACAAATCACAATGAGAATTTCATTTTCATTACTCCGTTCCTATCCGAAATTGAACGAATTATAAAACACAATGATGAGATGTGCCAATTCAAGCAACCCTTCAATAATGGGAGCGGTAAACTTGAGGATTTGCACAAGTTATTAGCAAACGGAGAGAATATAGCAACAACACACGCACTTTTTTTAAAAGCAACCGATGAAACAATACAGCTTATTCATGAAGGCGGTTATATTCTAATTCTTGACGAAGTTTTAGATGTGCTACATAATTTTAACGAAGTCGTTCCCAAAGATAAACGCATTACTTACAAAAAATCCGCAAAAGATGAAGATGGTGATTTTGAATGGTTAATCAATAACGGTTATATCAAATCCGATGAAAATTATAATGTTCAATGGCACGGGCCAGCAACATCAAACTTTCATTATTCAGAAGTAAAAAGACTTGCAGAAAATAATACTTTGCGCTGTATTGATAATGTGCTATTTTGGGAATATCCTCAAGAAGTGTTTAAGGCATTTAGTGAGATTTATGTTTTGACATATTTATTTGAAGGAAGCATACTTGATAAATATTTTCAAATGTACAATTTGCACTATAAAAAAGTATCGAGCGAAAAAGTGGGGCATAGTTTCCAGCTTTGCAGTTATTCAGATGATTTGAAAATTCGACAGCAATTTGCCAATTTGATAAACATCTATGAAGGTAATTTAAATGATATTGGAAATAAAAAGAGTGCGTTTTCTGTATCATGGCTGAAAAGTGCAAATAAAGATCGTTTGAATAAAATCAAAAAGGTAATACGTAACTATAGGGATAGCGTCAAAGCAAAATCATCCGAAATTATGTGGACTACGATAAAACAAAATCGGATTGATGAAAAACTTAGTAATGTAAAAGGCTTCAGATTTACAAAACAGCTTACAGCAAAAGATAAAAAACTATCAGAAAAAGAATTAAACAAGCTGAGATGTTTTGTCCCATGTAATGCAAGGGCTACAAACGATTTTGCAGATAGAACCGTGCTACTCTATTTGATAAACCGATTCTTGAATCCAGAAGTAAAAAAATATTTTGCAAAGCGTGGTTTTCCTTTGGATGAAGATCAATTTGCCACAAGCGAGATGATCCAATGGATTTGGCGTTCTGCAATCCGCAAAGGTAAGCCGATACACCTATTTGTTCCATCAAGCAGAATGAGAGGTTTACTATATAATTGGCTGGGCGTTCAACCTTCTCGCCGTACCGACCCCGTACGGATTGCGTCTTGAACCCGTTGCGGCGCAAGGGTTTCAGCCAAAAAGCCTTAAAGAAAAAGTCTTGAAAACACACAATACATAACTGCCCTATTACTCTCATGCGTAAGCATGACTGCATAGCCTCTTGCATTATGTTATGAAGTCGCTTGCGCGAGAGTAATAAGCATAGATTGAAAGGAGTTATATGGACAAATACACACTGCGCCAGAACATAGCGGATTATACCTGCAAACACTTTTTTGACGGCAAGGCAGGTTTGAATGGTAAAATTATAAAAGACCTTGCCGCGCTGGATTCTGATACTCTCATGGATTACTATGTAACGCTAAAGAATCAGGAAGATTACATACTTTATGAACTTCGCAAAATGGACACAAAGAACAGTTTCAAAGTTCCGTATGGCAGATTCAGATATTTGTATGGAATGGTGCAACGGCTGATTAAAGAATCCAGACAGCAGAAAGAGCCACCAGCACCTAAACATGATCCAAAGCAGGAATTGGGTCAAAGTGACCCAATAGCTGAAGATACGCCTACACCAGCACCACCGCCCAAAGCGGCAACACGTCCTTCTTGGCTGGATGAATTAGAGGCAGACAGTCAGCCGCCGAAACAGGCCAGCATAGAAGATGCACCTGCAATCACTGAATCAGATTTGTTTGAATCAGAGCCGGACACCATGCACGAAGCCTGGGCAAAATTGAGTGAGGATGAGCGGCGCAAAAACTGGGCAATGGCTATTGCAGGACACCAACAGCAACGCAAGCCGGAGTATGCGCCGGATGAAATGTATTAAGGTTTATGTCATCGTGAAAACTGCTTAAACTAAGCCAATTTGGGCATATTTCAGTGTGATAAAGTGCGCTTACTATGTTATCGTAAGTGTCATCGTAAAAAGTACTGTAATACAGTCATTTCAGACGAAAACCGACTTAAATGCAGGGCTTGATTCGTCAATCGAACAACTTTTCAGTATATGATTCGAGCAACACAATATATCGTGGCATTATTAACCCACAATGCCACATATAGAAAACCGCCTATAAAGCCCATAGCAAGGCCTACAAAGCCCGCTCAACCGTTGGTAATGTAGGGAAACCACTACACCGCTAAAACACTGTCAGCGGCCTTGTATGGGNNCAAAATTGAGTGAGGATGAGCGGCACAAAAACTGGGCAATGGCTATTGCAGGACACCAACAGCAGCGTAAGCCGGAGTATGCGCCGGATGAAATGTATTGAGGTTTATGTCATCGTGAACCCCTCTGAAACTAAGCCATTTTGGGCAAATTTTAGCGTGATAAAGTGTGCTTATTATGCTATCGGAAGTGTCATCGTGAAAACTCCTGTAACACAGCCATTTTAGGCGAAAACCGTCTTAAATATAGGGCTTAATCCGTCAATCGAGCAATTTTTCACTAAATGTTTTGAGTAGCACTATATATTGTGATGTTATTATTCAATACACCACATATAGAAAACGGCCTATAAGCCCCCTATAAAGCCCTACAAGCCCGCTCGACCGTTGGTAATGTTAGGATACCACCCCACCACTAAAACGCCGTCAGCGGCCTTGTATGGGGATAT
>DESG01000137.1 GCA_002361175.1 Lachnoclostridium sp. UBA3320
TCTTAATTTATGGGTCCATTATAAGGAGAAACAGAGTTGCCTGTTACAACAGTAGCATATTTTACCAACCAATCAGAGTTTAAAGACTCAGGTAATTATGCCCAAGCAGTAACAGTAACTGGCTCTGCTGTGGTTGAGGTTGGAGAGAAAACAAGATGGGACTATGGCTTGATTATGATTGAACCAAATGACCAACTAAAGAAAAAAGGATACACATTTGACAAAGCATGGTATTCGTCAGGTGAAAATAATTCTACAACACTTGGCACATCTACTGTAGCACAAGTGTTGGCAGGTTGGAGAAATTCAGTAACCATTCCAAGCAAAATAAGTAATGATATTAACAGTAAGCATAATTATACTTCTATAGAAATAAACTCTACACTTTATAATCAAATTAGAGGAAAAACTATTTTTATTGAGTTTAAGAATAACACTGGAGAAAGTGTTACCCAACGTTTAAATATTCGTTCATTTTATGTGCAAAAGAATATACAAAATTGGCAAGTAAATACACAATTTGACTTATTTGGTGATAATATATTAGGACAAGAGATAGGAAGAAATGATTGGACAAGAAGTGATTTTACTATAGCAGCAATGAGGAGGACAGGCACTAGTTCAGATAGAGTTCCAGAAGGATTTTTAGAAGGTTTAGATAATACGGGAGATGATTTTGGCAAATATTCTGCTTTAAGGGCAGGCATATATCATTTTAATGTGTCCGATAAAAAAACTGGAATAATATACACTGTTTTTGTTAATGTTGTATTAGATGAAGATGCACCTTTGAAAGAGGGAAGTATAATTGTATCAAATAATGCAAGTATAAACTATAATAATTTACCACAGGCAATGATTAATGTACGACCAAAAAATTCTAACGAATTTGTTATGAAAAATGTAGATTTTTCATTTAACCTACCAGAAGGAGCAAGTATTGATTGGTCTAGTATACAAGTGGATGATAGGAAACCTTCACTAGGATTAGAGCTTAACAAGGAAAAAATTTTTTCCAATAGCGTATGGACAGGCGTAAATAATGAAACAGAAGAAACGCAAATTACATTTCTTGCAACAGAACAAAATGGACAGCCAAAACTTTCTATTAAGTCAGATTGTGGATTAAAATTAAATATTAGTTTTGATATTCGATATAAAAGTAAAGTTTATAATTATTCTATTACACTTGTACAAAATAGTTATTTAGGGGTAAGGTCAGGAACATACTCTTTGCATCCAAATGCTACAATGGATATATTTAGCTTTTTAGACATATACGAACCAGAAGCAGAAAATAAACAACGATTTTTGGATAATGTAAATAATAAAACATATAGATTAACTGTTCCAGGAGTGGAAGAATATTCAAAACCTTTTGACGGAAATGTACTTTTTGCGCATCCAGGTAATGCTAGATTAAATGTATATGATACCCAACTCAAGGTGAGAGTAGCAAGTGAACCTATGCAAGTTATTATGCGAGATAATATAATTAAAAGAAGTACAGATTCTTTAAATCTTAAAGAATTGATTAATGGCTATTGGGAAGAATCATATAATGTAGATTGTTCTGATACAATAGAAATGTACTTAGATGAAAATCAAAATATCTGTGTTAAAAAATCAGAAACAGCAACTGGGAAAGATGGAAAAGTCACCATATGGAATAGTAATGGTAATAATAAGGTGCTTGCTGCTGAATTTGGTATAATTTTTTCTGACTCTAACACAAAAGAAGACTTCTTTAAAGATATTATAGAGGCTATAAAAGACCTTGGCGAAAATGCAAATACATCTGTTGATATGACAGGTGATAAAGAGGCAGAGATTTCAGCAGATGTTCTTAATGCATTAATAAACGCTGGAAGTGGTCGTTCTCTTACAATTACATTAGAAAGCAGTTCTGGAAGTAAAGTAGAATGGTCTTTTAAAAGTGATAATTTAAAAAATGCTAATAAACCTATTGCACTTAATGTTAATGTTGGTGAAGATGTAAATAATAGTGAACTTAATGGAACAATGTCTTCACAAAATATAGGAGGTTTAAAGCTTGGATTTGCTAATAATGGTGAACTTCCAGGAGAAGTAGAAATACGTTTGTATTTATCAGATGAGGAAGCAAGAATAATTGGTGGAGATTCTGATATATACTTATACTATTTTGATAACGATGATGGAAGACTGATTAAAGAAAGAAGTGGTTTAACTATAAAGACAATAGGGAATAAAAAATATATTTCTATCCCTATAACACATAATAGTGATTTTCTTCTTTCTACAAAGGATTTAAATAGCACTTCAGGAACAATTTCAGGTGGCGGTGTATCAGTAACATATACTTCAGCACCAACAACTGCACCAACAGCTACACCAGTAGCCACAGCAACACCAGCACCAACGGCTGCACCAACAGCTACAGCAATACCTGTGCCAACAACTGCACCAGTAGCTACAATAACACCTGTACCAACAAATACACCAGCAGCTATACCAACAGCTGCACCAGAAGAAACAAATATGCCAGATGTTACACCAACTGTTACGCCATCTGTCAAAAATCAAGTTAAAAAGGTAAAAGCAGTTAAAAAGAAGGTAGAAGTTAAGAAAAATAAGAAATTAAATATTAATTTTAAAATTGTAGCAACTGATAATAAAAAAGTCGTAACAAATAAGGCAAATGCAACTGTAAATAATAAGAAAATTGCAAAAGTTGTAAAAACTAAAGTAAAAGCAGGAAAGGCTGTTGTCACAATAAAGGGCAAGAAAAAAGGCAAAACAGTGCTTAAATTAAATATTGGAGGCAAAACGGCTAAAACTACTATAAAAGTAAAATAAGACAATTAAAAATAGAGAGAAGCAATAGATATATTATATTTGTTGCTTCTCTTTTTCATTAAAAAAGACTAAAAATTTTCTACCTGTGCGGTTGGATTTACAAAGCCATATAAATCAAGGCTTTGTCTAGTTCAAATTTATCTATTGAGATAGATTTTGTCTTATAAAATGCCGCTTTAAGAATTTTCAACCGCACAGGTAGAAATTTTTTACAACATCATATATTTCTTTTTTGTTTTCTGTATCTGTGTAAATTATATTTCCTTTGGCACCTAAACAAAAATCAATTAATTTTAAAACTGTAGTTTTACCAACATTATTTCCAGTCGATGTAGTATCTTCAACTGGGGTATAACCAATAATCAAATTAAGACCAGAACAAAAATCCATTTCACGAATAATCTTTGCTGGGCTTGAGATTATAAGTTTTTTTATAAACATAACTTAACCTGTTGTGCTAATTTAATTNNGAAAGCTATTATATATGAAATTTATCAATCATTTCATTAAGTGCTGCTGCTTCTGCAGAAAGCTGTTCGATTGAAGCAGCACTTTCCTGAGCCATTGCAGAATTGTCTGTTACAACACTTGAAATCTGGTCTATGCCAAGTTCAATCTGTTCAAGGCTTTCCATCTGGGCATTGGCGGCGTTTGACACCTCATTCATTTTATCTGTAAGATATACAACACCTTCAACTGATTTCATCAGACGTTTTGCAGTTTCATTGACCATAACCATTCCACGTTGTACAGCTTCGATTGAATTTTGGATGAGTTCCGTTGATTTTTGCACAGCTTTAACACTTTCATTGGAAAGATTCGAAACTTCATTAGCTACTACAGCAAAACCTTTTCCCAGCTCTCCTGCCCTTGCTGCCTCTATTGAAGCATTA
>DESG01000149.1:0-27939 GCA_002361175.1 Lachnoclostridium sp. UBA3320
ATTGTCATAATATATAATAGTAAAAATTTACATAATAAATGATTTATAAGTAAGATTTACTAAAGATAATAAAATAATTTAGTACTTAATTGCAAAAAAAGCATAAAAAAAGTGCAAAAAAAATATGATAAACGATTGACATTTTGTTTTATTGGTGATATTATCTAAATGTAGTTCAATGAGCCACATTATTTTTTACATTTACGTAAAAGTTGCTAGCGCTTTTTACATATTTATGGAAAATGATGTGGCACGGACAAGATTATTTTAATCTATAATTAGGAGGAGATGTAAAATGAGGAAAAAGTTATTAGCAATGACCCTTGTAATGGCTATGGCAGCATCTTTAGCTGGCTGTGGTGATTCAGGTTCAGGTGGTGGAAACAGCAGTTCAGGCGGAAGCGGTGGCTCAGGTGGAAGCTCAGGCGGCAAAGTATCTTTCACAATTTTCAACTCTAAATCTGAAATCCAGGAATACCTTGAAGAAGCAGTTGCAAAGTATTGTGAAGAGAACAACGTGGATATCGAGGTTTACTATTCCCAGGATACAGTAGCAGCACATCTTTCTACTAAGTATGCGTCAAAAGAACCATATGCACTGGCTATGACAGATGCAAAAGATATCTATTCACTAGGTGTTGAATATGGTTATGATATGAGTGGTGCAAAGTGGATTGATGATACGGATTACGAGATTACTGTTGATGGCAAAGTATTAGGTTTCCCATGTGCTATTGAAGCTCGTGGTATTCTCTATAATGCACATGCAATTAAAGAAGTTACTGGTGAAGACTTTGACCCAGATTCTATCAAAACATTAGACGATTTTGATGCATTTTGTCAGAAGCTTGTTGATGCTGGCATGGAATCTCCTACAGCAATCCTTAAGCCTGACTGGTCACTTGCAGCACATTATTTACAGCAGGTATATGAAGAACGTGAAGACCCAGAAGCATTTGTACAGTCTTTGTATAAGGGAGAAGCAGACCTTGCTAATGATGAGAAATTTAATGCCTTGATGGATACTTTTGATGTACTTATGAAGTACAATGCTTTTAAATCTGCTCCAATTTCAGCTGAAGATGAGATGGTACACCAGAAGATGTCTGAAGGCGAAGTTGCATTCCAGTTCGGCGGATGCTGGGAGTGGAATGATATAATTGATTATGATTACACTGGTGATATTGGTGTTATGCCTGTACCTCAGAATTTACAGGACGACTATACAGGATGCCTTGTTGGTGGCGGTTCTAAGTACTTCTACATAGACAACAGTGAGTATACTACAGACGAGCAGCGTGAAGCTGCTATGGCATTCCTTGAGTGGTTTGCAGGTTCAGATGATGGAAAGAAACTTGTTTCTGACACATGTGGTATGGTATCTCCATTTAACAGCAATACAGTTCCATGTACTAATGACCTTGGTGTATCTGTTAAGAAGTATGTTGATGAAGGCAAACTGGTTCCTAACTATGATTATGACCCAGATGACCACTATTCTAAGAATGGTGCATATATGCAGGAATATCTTGCTGGACAGACAGACCGTGCAGGTCTTGCTGCTAAGATTGAAGATTACTGGAAATCTACAACTCCTGTAAAACACTAAAATTTTCTTAATTATTAATAGTAAATTAATTGTGCCGCTGGAAGTTCTCCTCCAGTGGCACAAAGTAAAAAAGGGGGACAAATAAATTATGAATACAAATACTATGTCTTATAAGTTTAGACAGTTTATGATGTTTGCTGGACTGACAACAATAGCATTTGCTTCTGTTGTTATTATACCGTTTATCTATGGTTTGTATTTGACATTAACAAGTTGGGATGGTGTATCAAGAGATAAACCTTTTGTGGGACTTGCAAATTATGCATCTACATTTGCAGATTCTGCATACTGGCAAGCATTGGGAAGAACGCTTATTTATTCTGTAATAGCTGTTGTCCTTGTAAATGTAGTTGCATTTATCTTAGCATTCTTAGTTACAAGTGGTGTTAAAGGACAGAATTTCTTCCGTGCTGGATTCTTTATTCCAAACTTGATTGGTGGCATTGTACTTGGTTATATCTGGAAGTTTGTATTTAACCGTGCGTTAGTAGCTGTTGGTAGCGCTATTACATCAGGTACTGCTACTTCACTGCTTGCTACTACAAACGGAGCAATGTTTTGTATGATTATTGTTTCTGTATGGCAATATGCAGGTTATATGATGCTTATTTATGTAGCTGGCTTTATGAGTGTGTCAGCAGACGTGCTTGAAGCAGCAAGAATTGATGGATGTACAAATATGCAATCAATTATACATATTTCCATACCACTTATGGTGTCTTCTTTTGTACAATGTCTGTTCCTTACAGTTACGCGTTGTTTTATGGTGTATGATGTAAACCTTTCATTGACAAATGGTGAGCCATTTAACAGTTCAGTTATGGCTGCCATGCATGTATATAACCAAGCATTTACCTATAAGAACTATGGTACTGGTCAGGCTGAAGCAATGATTTTGTTTATTGTCTGTGCGGTTGTAGGTGTACTTCAGGTATATATTGGTAAGAAGGCGGAGGTGTCAGCATAATGGATGATTTAAATGAAAAAGCAGCCCGCAACAGGAAGATTAAACATGCAATTTTTATAGTTATTCTTATAATATTATTTATTTGCTTTATCTTCCCATTTGTGCTGGTAGTGATTAACGTATTTAAAACAAAAGCAGATATCACATCTGACCCACTGGCTTTAGTTGGTAAACATGGATTTACTTTGGATAATTTCCCAGAAGCTATGCGAAAGATGGATTTCTGGAAATCTTTTATGAATTCAGCTATTATTACTATTACTTCAACTATTATTACGATTGCACTTTCTTCTATGGCAGCTTATGTACTTGTACGTAATAAATGGAAAGCATGTGGTGCTTTATTTGGAATGATGATTGCATCAATGGTTATTCCTTTTCAGGTACTGATGATTCCAATCGTGTCTTTGTATGGTGGTATTCTTGGTATTTTAAGTCACCGTACAACATTAATTTTCATGCATGTAGGTTTTTCTTCATCTATGGCAACATTTATGTTCCATGGTGCAATTAATACAAATGTGCCGATTGCCCTTGAAGAAGCAGGTACAATCGATGGATGCAGCCGTTGGCAGATTTATTGGAAGATAGTATTTCCACTGTTAAAGCCAACTATTGCAACAGTTGCAATTATTGACGCAATGGCATTCTGGAATGATTACCTTCTTCCAAGCCTTGTACTTGCAAAAAAAGAATTATATACAATTCCTATTGCAACACAGGCATTTTATGGAACTTATTCCACAGATATCGGTCTGGTAATGGCAGCACTTCTGCTTGCAATGTTGCCAATTTTAATATTGTATTTGTTCTTACAGCGTTATATCGTAGAAGGTGTAACTTCAGGTGCAGTAAAATAACAGTATAATGGGTTTTTGAACACAGAATGAGACTGGGCATTAATATTTTATTAGTGCACCAGTTTCATTTTATCTTAACTTATGCTATTATTTTCTATATGACAGAATTGGAGGGTGAATTTATGAAAAAAGTTCCTAGTATTAAAGACATTTATACAAAGCGTTTTCAGAAACACCATGATGAATTGCGCTGGCTTTATATGGAACTGTATGATAATGGTTCTATGTTTGCTGAATTGTGTGACAATATGGAAGATTTTTTTAAAAAGCGAAACAAGGATTTGAAAGAATTAGACGAAAAACGTGAAAAGCAAAAAGACTGGTATAAGCAAAATGATATGCTTGGCATGATGTTTTATATTGACAATTTTGCCCAAAATATGAAAGGCGTGCAGTCACGTCTTGACTATATTGAAAAGTGCAATGTAAACTATATTCACCTTATGCCATTCCTTGAGACACCAGAGGGACGTTCTGACGGTGGATATGCAGTATCAAATTTCCGTAAAGTGCAGAAAAAACTTGGCTCTATGAAAGACCTTGAAAATCTGACAGCGGCATGCCATAAAAAAGGAATTAATATCTGCATGGATTTTGTAATGAACCATACCTCAGAAGACCATGAGTGGGCGAAAAAGGCACGTCAAGGCGATGGTGAGTATATGAGCCGTTACTTTTTCTTTGACAATTATGATATACCAGCTTTATATGAAAAAACAGTGCCACAAGTATTTCCTACAACTGCGCCAGGCAATTTTACATGGATTCCAGAGGTTAGCCATTTTGTAATGACTTCATTTTACCCATACCAATGGGATTTGAATTATAAAAATCCAAGGGTTTTTAATGAAATGATGTATAACTTCCTCTATCTGGCAAACAGGGGTGTTGATATTATCCGTATTGATGCAGTTCCTTACATATGGAAAGAGCTTAATACACAGTGTCGTAACTTGCCGCAGGTACACACTATTGTGCGTATGATGCGCATTATCAGTGAAATTGTATGCCCAAGTGTACTTCTGCTTGGTGAAGTGGTTATGGAGCCTGAGAAAGTAGTGCCTTACTTTGGCACAGTAGAGAAACCAGAGTGCCATATGCTTTACAATGTAACTACTATGGCGACCACATGGCATACAGTTGCTACAAGAGATGTAAAACTTCTTAAAAGGCAGCTTGATATTGTAAATTCTTTGCCAAAGGACTATGTGTTTTTAAATTATCTGCGCTGCCATGATGATATTGGCTGGGGACTTGACTATGGCACGCTTATGATGGAAGGAACAGGTGAGCGCAGCCATAAACAGTACTTAAATGATTATTTTCAGGGATATACAGGCGGAAGCAACAGCAGAGGCGAGCTTTACAATGCTGATCCTGTTACAGGTGATGCTAGGTTCTGTGGTACTACAGCTTCAATGTGCGGTATAGAAAAGGCTGGATTTGAGCAAGATGATGCGGCAATGGAAAAAGCTATTAAGTTTGATGTGATGCTTCATGCATATATGTTTATGCAGTCAGGCATACCAGTAATTTACAGTGGTGATGAGATTGGACAGGTAAACGATTATACTTATAAAGATGACCCTGCAAAAGCAGATGATTCTAGGTATATACACAGAGGGGCAATGAACTGGAAGCTTGCTGATAATATTTCAAAACCAGACACTGTAGAGAACAAAATATTTACTGCGCTTGGACAACTGGAAAAGATACGAAAAGAAGAAAAGGTTTTTGTGTCATATGCAGATACTTGGACAATAGAAACTTGGGATTCGTCAGTGTTGTGTATAGGCAGATATTTTGATGGTGAGAAAATCATAGGACTGTTTAATTTTAGTGAATATGATAAAACAGCATGGATTAATGAAACAGATGGAGACTATATAGACTTGATATCAGGAAGAGAGATAAGACCTGTAGGAGTTGATATACCAGCATATGGATTCTATTATTTAAAACAGATAACAGAGCCCGTTATAGGCAAAAGCAAAGCCTAAACTGGTGCTAGATAGCAGGAGGAGCAATGAGCATTATTTTTTCAGAAAATGACAAAACTTTTACTTTGCATACTAACGATACTACCTACCAGATGAAAGTAGATAAATTTGGATTCTTACTACACCTTTACTATGGACGAAAGACAAAAGGCTGCATGGATTATCTGCTCACTTATGCAGATAGAGGCTTTTCAGGCAATCCATATGAAGCAGGAAAAGACCGCACTTATTCGATGGATGTTTTACCGCAAGAACTGCCATGTCAGGGCATGGGCGACTATAGGAATACTGCTGTTGTTATCAAAAATGCAGATGGTTCATATGACAGCAGTTTTCGATATAAAGGACATAATATATTAAATGGTAAGTACAGTATAAAAGGACTTCCTGCTGTGTATGCCAGTGAAGATGAAGCACAGACACTAGAGATATATCTGGAAGACCCTGTGACAAAAGTACAGATAACTCTTCTCTATGGTGTACTTCCAGAGCTTAATATTATTACAAGAAGTGCTGTTATTAAAAATGCTGGCACAGGAAAGATTTATCTTGAAAAGGCACAGGCGGCATGTTTGGATTTTGTAAGTGGGCAGTATGATGTTATTAGTTTCTATGGCAGACATACTATGGAACGCAATGTGCAGAGAACACCAGTAATGCATGGTACACAATCTATAGTAAGCCGCAGGGGCACATCCAGCCACCAGTATAATCCAATGATTATACTTGCAGGAAAAGAGACAACAGAAGATGCAGGGAACTGTTATGCACTGTCTTTTGTATACAGTGGCAGTTTTAAAGGTGAAGTTGAGAAAGACCAGTTTAACCAGACTCGTGTGCTTTTAGGGCTTTCGGATGATTTATTTTCCTATCCGCTTGAGGTAGGGGATGTCTTTTATGTGCCAGAAGTTGTAATGACTTATACTAACACTGGGCTTGCTAAACTTTCACAAAATTTGCATACCTGTTTTCGCACACATCTGTGCCGTGGCAAATATAAAGAAAGTGTGCGTCCAGTTCTTCTTAATAGCTGGGAAGCATCTTATTTTGATTTCACAGGCAAGTCTATATACCAACTTGCCAAACAGGCGGCAGACCTCGGAATTGATATGCTTGTTATGGACGATGGGTGGTTTGGCAAGCGTAATGATGACTACAGTGGCCTTGGAGACTGGTATGTGAATGAAGAAAAACTTGGAGAAACACTTGGTTCACTTATTAAGAAAATCAACTCTCTTGGCGTAAAATTTGGTATATGGTTTGAACCAGAGGGAATTAATGAAGACAGTGACTTATACCGTGCACATCCAGACTGGGCACTCTCTGTACCAGGACGTGACCCAGTAAGGGCAAGATATCAGCTTGTAATGGATTTTTCCAGAAAAGAAGTAGTGGACTATCTATTTGATAAGATGTGCAAAGTTCTTGACCAAGGAAATATAGAATATGTAAAATGGGATATGAACCGCAGTCTTTCAGATTGTTATTCATGTGCTACAAAAGACCAAGGCAGGGTACAGTATGACTATGTGCTTGGGCTGTATGATTTTTTAGAACGCCTGATAAAAAAATATCCTGATATACTATTTGAAGGTTGCAGCGGTGGTGGCGGACGTTTTGATGCTGGTATGCTTTACTATACACCACAGATATGGTGCAGTGATAACAGTGATGCGATGGACAGACTATTTATCCAGTATGGGACATCATTTGGCTATCCTATGTCATCAGTAGCAGCTCATGTATCAGCAGTGCCAAATCACCAGACAGGACGAATTACACCATTTAATACACGAGGCATTGTGGCAATGTCTGGCTCTTTTGGCTATGAACTTGACCCTGATAAACTTTCAGAAGAAGAGAAAATTAAAATACAAGACCAGATAAAAAGCTATAAAAAGTATGCCATACTAGTACAAAAAGGCTTATATTACCGCTTATCAGACCCATTTAAAGATGAAATAAGTGCGTGGGAATTTATTGCTGCAGATGCTTCAGAGGTTCTTGTAAGTGCAGTTATGCTTGAAGTACACGGAAATATGCCTATAAACTATGTAAGGTTAAAAGGACTTATACCAGATACTATGTACTGTGAGAAAACCAGTGGGAGAATATATGCCTCAGATGCACTGATGGAAACTGGCATTCCACTGCCTGCCAAAATGGGCGAATACCATGCATATCAGATGTACTTTACAATAGAAAGGAATTAATTACCTATGAACTATAAACTCCATAAAAATGGTCGTTTTGATATATGCGGAACAAATATACAACTTTATGACATATACCCATATATTAATGGCTCACCATTATCACCATTAAATGTGTTAATTAAAGGTAATGCTCTTATTTACCAATTAGAAGATAGCACTATAGAGCTGTTATTTATTCAGAGAGAGGAAGAAATCGAAGTTGTATGCACTATCAGCGGCAACAGGATAATCCACGATATTGAGCCTGTGGCAGGTGCTAAAGTAGAAGGTGCAGAGTGCGCATTTATACAGGGTTTTGGCATGGAAGGACCATCAGGATGCAGGGACATAGGATACGAAATGCTTGAATCCAACGGACTTGTATCACTTTATAATGACAATTCTGCACTGTTTGTATACGCAATTAACCATAGGTACTATATAAATCGTTATAGTATACGTAGAATAAAGAGCCTGTTTTCAGATGATAAAATATGTTTTTCTGGAGGATTTAATTTAGAAGATACAGTAAATAGTATAATTCTTCCATCTATTTTCTTTACTGAGGAAAAGACACTTGCTAAAGGACTTAAAAACTGTGCTAAAAAGATTGCGGCAGAGATGAGAGCAAGGAAGATAAAGCCTCCTGTGTTTCACTGGTGCAGTTGGTACTATCTATATCAAAATTTAAGTCAGGATTTATTAGAAGAATACTTAGAAGGTTTTAAGAAAACAGATAATATTCCTTTCCGTTATATACAGGTTGATGCTGGATATACACCAAGCCTTGGAGATTGGCTGCTGCCAAATCACCTTTTTCCAGAGGGGCTTAAGAAAGCGGCAAAGACAATTACAGATGCAGGATATGGGGCTGGTGTCTGGATTGCGCCTTTTATAGTGGGTGATAATTCAGAACTTTACAAGAATCATCCAGATTGGCTGCTGCATGACCTTGATGGAAACCTTGTAACAGAAATAAGAAGTTATAATGAGCCAAAAGTGTGGGGTAATCTTGACAGCAATTACTATGTGCTTGATACAAGCCACCCAGAAGCACTTGCATATTTAAAAGAAGTATTTCAAACTTTAAAAGAATGGGGATTTTCTCTATATAAAACTGATTTTATGCTCTGGAATATGCACGATACCTCAAAAGTAAAGCGTTATAATAGCAGCAAGACATCTATAGAAATTTTTAGAGATACATTAAAAACAATACGCAGTGCAATAGGAGAAGAAAGCTATCTGTTAGGCTGTATTGCACCGTTTTTGCCTTTTATAGGCTATGCAGATGGTATGAGAATCGCTGGTGACGTAGGCGCACAGTGGGCAAGTGATTATGGTCCGATAAATATGATACGTGAACTTGTAGCAGATAACTATTTTAACAATATATACTGGCAAAATGACCCAGATTCTGTTTTATTAAGGGATTTTGATATTTTTCTTAAACCGCATGAAATCAAAAGCCTTGCACTTTTTCAAGCACTTTCAGGTGGTGCAGTTACAACCTCAGACCCTATACATAAAATTGCCAAAGACAGAAAAGATTTACTGCGCTTTATTATACCAAAGAAAAAACTTAGTCCAGAATTTCCATATCTCACAGAAAAAAGGGAAGAAGTTGTACTTATACACAAGCTAAAGAAAGGAAATATACTGTATGCCCTTAATCCATCTGATAAACCGATTACAGCAGTCTACTGCTTTGAAGAACTCTTTGGAGAAAAGGAATGGTATATACGTGAATACGGAAAAAATACAACAGAAAAAAACAGCTTATATGTGGCTAAGTTAAAACCACATGACTGTGCATTGTTGTTTTTAACTAAAAAGCCATTGCAGGAAACTCTTGCAAATTTATGGGATTTGGAGGAATAGTATTATGAGTGAAGACAAGAAAACTAACTGGTGGAAAAATGCGGTTATATACCAGATATATCCAAAAAGTTTTAAAGACAGCAACGATGATGGAATTGGAGATTTAAACGGTATTATACAAAAGCTTGATTATTTAAAAGATTTGGGAATTGATGCAGTATGGCTTTCACCTGTATTTAAATCCCCACAAGATGATAATGGCTATGATATATCTGACTACCAAGATATTGACCCTATATTTGGAACTTTAGAAGATATGGAACACCTTATATCAGAAGCAAAGAAGCGCAATATAGGTATTATTATGGATTTAGTGTTAAACCATTCATCTGATGAACACTACTGGTTTAAAGAAGCCAAAAAAAGCAAAGACAATCCATACCATGATTACTATGTCTGGAGAGATGGTAAAGAAGGAGAGCTTCCTAATGATATGAAAGCATGTTTCGGTGGCTCTGCATGGGAATGGGTTCCTGAAATAAAACAGTATTATTTTCACCAATTTTCTGTAAAACAACCAGATTTAAACTGGGAAAATCCTAAAGTGCGTGAAGAATTATATAGTATGATAAACTGGTGGATGGACAAAGGTGTTGAAGGATTTCGCCTTGATGTAATAGACCAGATTGCAAAAGAGCCAGATAAAAAGATTACAAACAATGGACCAAGACTACATGAATTTATAAGAGAACTGAGTAAAGAAACTTTCCAAAGAAAAGATATAGTTACAGTAGGTGAAGCAGGAGGTGCTACAATAAATACTGCAAAGATGTTTAGCAATCCAGATGGAAGCGAGCTTTCTATGGTTTTTCAGTTTGAACATATCGTACTTGACCAACAAGAGGGAAAGGAAAAATGGGACATTGCACCTCTGCCATTTATAAAGTTAAAAGAGGTACTATCACGTTGGCAAAAAGAACTTTATAAGTGTGGCTGGAACAGTCTGTTCTGGGACAACCATGACCAGCCACGTATTGTGTCACGTTGGGGTGATGACAAAGAGTACAGGGTAGAGTCTGCAAAAATGCTTGCAGTACTTCTTCATGGGATGCAAGGCACTCCATATATATATCAGGGAGAAGAACTTGGCATGACCAATGTGCAGTACCATATTGAAGACTACCGTGATATAGAAACACTGAATATGTACAAAGAACGTAAAGATAAAGGATATAGTGAAGAGAGTATTATGGAATCAATATATAAAAGAAGCCGTGACAATGCACGCACACCTATGCAGTGGAATAACTCTGCTAATGCTGGCTTTACAGAAGGGCTGCCTTGGATAAAGGTAAATCCTAACTATGTAAAAATTAATGCAGCTGAACAGATTAACGACCCTGACTCAATATTTACATGTTATAAAACAATGATACAACTTAGAAAAAAATACAATGTCTTTATAGACGGACGTTTTGAACTACTACTGCCAGACGATACTTCATTCTTTGCATATACAAGAGAAACTAGTAATGAAAAGTTATATGTTATCTGCAACTTCTATGGCAAAGACGCTGTGTGTAATTTAGATGATAACTTGGAAGATATGGAACTGCTGTATGGAAATTATAAAGGAAATAAAAAAACAGATATGTACAAACCATATGAAGCAAGGATGTACTATGTAAAAAAATAGTTTGTTGGAGGTTATAACTATGACAAGTCAAACATTACGTGAAGCTCGTAAATACGAAGAAGCTTCAGCAAAACTTATCACAGAAGAAAAACGACCATCATTTCATTTATCTGCACGAACTGGATGGATGAATGATCCAAATGGCTTTTCATATTACAAAGGACAATACCATATGTTTTACCAGTATTACCCATATGATATTCAATGGGGACCTATGCACTGGGGACATGCAACAAGCAAAGACCTTTTACACTGGGAATACCTTCCAGCTGCCCTTGCACCAGATGAATTTTATGATATGGATGGATGCTTTTCTGGAAGCGCAATAGAGTTGCCAGATGGCAGACAACTTCTTATGTATACAGGTGTAGTAAAAGAACGTCAAAAAAATGGAGGTTTTTCTGAAGTACAGACACAGTGTATCGCAATAGGTGATGGTGTAGACTATGAAAAATACGAGAAAAATCCAGTACTTGATGAACATGACGTACCGGAAGGAGGCAGCAGATTTGACTTTCGTGACCCTAAAATATGGCGCAAGGAAGATGGCACATATTATTGTATAGCAGGCAATCGCCCTGCTGATGGCAGCGGACAAATTTTATTATTTACAAGTCCTGACGGTTTTGAATGGAAATACAAGAAAGTTCTGTGTGCCAATAACAATAGGTTTGGACTTATGTGGGAATGCCCAGATTTCTTTAAATTAGATGGCAAATGGGTACTTTTAACAAGCCCACAAGATATGATGCCGCAAGGGTTTGAATATCACAATGGCAATGGTACACTTTGCCTTATCGGCAATTTTGATGAAGAAACTGAATCTTTCACAGAAGAGTACAGTCAATCCATTGACTATGGCATTGATTTTTATGCACCTCAGACAGTACTGCCACCAGACGGCAGACGTATAATGATTGGCTGGATGCAGAATTGGGACACTTGCAGCCTTCGTGCAGTTGACCAGCCGTGGTATGGACAGATGAGCCTTCCACGTGAGCTGTCTGTAAAAAATGGAAGGCTTTACCAATACCCTATAAAAGAACTAGAAGATATGCGAGGCAAAAAAGTATCATATGAGAATGTATCTTTTTCAGATACAACTCGCCTAGAGGGAATTAAAGGACGCAAAATAGATATGGAAATTGAGATTTGTCCAGCCGATGCAGAAGAAATATATACAAAATTTGCAATACGTTTTGCACAGAATGAAAATTACTATACGTCACTTAGCTTTAGACCACATGAGTCAATACTTAAAATTGACAGAAAGTTTTCAGGTTCTCGCAGGGCAATTATCCACCAGAGAAGAAACTTAGTCAACAGCAAAGACGGCAAGCTAAAATTTAGAATGATACTAGACAGGTTCAGTGTAGAAGTATTTGTAAATAATGGAGAAAATGTAATGTCAGCAGTTATATATACAGATATAGATGCAGACGATATTTCATTTATTGCAGATGGAAAAGTTTGTATGAATATTATTAAATATGACTTGAATTGATACTATAATAGCCGCCAGCTACACCAGTAACTGACGGCTGTTTTGCTATATATATACTTTTGACCTTGACATCAGATTATTATACATACAAGACCACCATTGCTGTCATTAATAACTTTTTGTATAGTTTCTTGCAGTTTAAGCTGACTCTCGTCAGTGAGTTTTCCAACTTTACTTTCCATCCCTTCCTCAACAAGCTGCCTTACAGTCTTGCCAAATATATTAGTCTCCCATATTCCGCCGCTGTCACCGTCAGAATTTTGTCCTGATATATATTCAATAAGGTCTTGAGCTTGTTGTTGTGTGCCAACTATAGGTGCAATCTCTGTCTCAATATTTGCCTGAATAAGGTGTACAGAAGGGCTTGTTGCTTTAAGTTTTACACCATATTTATTACCATGGCGAATAAGCTCAGGCTGCTCTATTGTTATTTCTTCAACAGATGGTGTAATTACTCCATACCCCTTTCTGTGAACTTCATTCCATGCATCACTTATTTTTCCTATCTCATTCTTTTTGGCAGCATATTCTTTAAGAAGATGGATAAGTTGATATTCTCCTTCTACAGGAACGCCGACAAGTTCACTTAAAACTTGGTAATACCTGCTGTCATCAAACACGACAGATATTTTTACCCTGCCATTTTCCATGCCAATATGTTCAATTCTAAATTCTTTTATGTACTCGCTTTCAGATGCAAAATTCTCAGATGTTATATCATTTATAATAGAAATCTTTGATAATATCGAGCGTACATTATCTATAAGTTCATTTTTAAGCCAATGTGAAGGCTGAAGCATCTCAACCCATTTTGGCATGTGAAATTCCACCTGACTTATAGGAAATGAAGCGAGAAGCTTTTCCATAATTTTTTGTATATCTTCCATACGCAGTTGATTACAGTTAAGTGCCGTTGCCTGTACTTGGTATTTTTCATTTATGCCCTTTACAGTTTCCTGTGCTTCTTCGCTATATGGTTTTGATGAATTGACTATTACAATAAATGGCTTGCCTATACCTTTAAGCTCTTGTATAGTCCGTTCTTCAGGTTCAAGATACGCCTCTCTTGCTATATCGCCAAAACTGCCATCTGTAGTTACAACTATACCTATAGTAGAATGGTCATATATAACCTTGCGTGTGCCAAATTCTGCTGCCTGTGTAAATGGCATTGGTTGGTCTGACCATGGTGTCATAACCATTCTTTCACCATCGCCCTCCTCAAGACCACCTGCACCCTTTACAATATAGCCAACACAGTCTATAAGCCTGACTTTTACTTGGTTATCGCCATAAAGATTTACTGCTACAGCTTCTTTTGGTATAAACTTAGGTTCGGTAGTCATAATTGTCTTGCCGGCAGCAGACTGCGGCAGTTCATCAACTGCACGTTCCTTGTCATGCTCATCTTTAATCCCTGGCAGTACAAGCAGTTCCATAAATCTCTTAATAAATGTAGATTTTCCGGTTCTTACAGGACCACATACACCTAGATAAAATTCGCCATTTGTACGTTCTGCTATATCCTTATATACCTGGAATCCGTTCATATGCTCCTCCAATCTCCGGATGTTTTTCACTTTGACGTTTTATCCGGTTTATTTATCTATATGAAGCATATCATGGTAATAGAACTTTTAAGACAGAATACAGACAATCTTAATGATTATCAATCCAGTTCCTCAAGGCTTCTAATTAGTTCACGCAGTTCTTCTGGGCTCATTGATGAAAATGCATTGCTTACTCCAAAGACAAATACCAACATAACAACCGCTAAAACAACACCAATTCCTGCACATATAACGCCTGCTATAGCAAGGCTTCTGCCTGGCAAGTTTTTTGTAAGTACCATAATAGAAAATACAAGTCCAAGTATACCCAAAATGCCTGAAATATACCATGCACAACAGCATACTATTGAAAGAATACCACACACCAGTCCTGCTATGGCAAAACCTGATGGACTTTCAGTTGAGCGGCTTTCCATTTGTGAAAAATTTTGCTCTATATTCTGTGTAGTATCTGACCTTATAAAATCATCATCTGTTTTTTTCTTTAAATCCATAATAAATATCAGTCCTCCATTTTTTTTGTTTTTTAACTTTCTAAAATATCAATTCCATACATTAACAAAAGCACATCTTTTATAATAAACTGTATTAAGATTATGGCAATTCCTAGAAATATATAACTATTTTTAAGTTTCATATAACAAAATTTGCCTTTTGACAATATAGCAAGCGTTCCCTTTAGCATAAATACTATATACATAATAGCACAGTATGGCACAAATGGATGGTATAAAAAAGCTTTAATTAAATGTCCGTTTAAAAAGGCAATAGCCGCCCTTGTACCGCCACACCCTGGACAATACATACCTGTGAGCATATGAAAATCACATCTAGGTAAAATATATACAAGTTTTGGCAAAATCCCTGTAGCAATTAGAACTGCTAATATAATACCTGCAATAATGCCTACAAGATAAAGTTTTTGTTCTAAAAGTAATAATCCTTTATCTTGAAACATGATTCCTCCTTGACATCTATCTCTTTTTGTTCTATATAGTCTATTCTTATATACCTTGCATTTTGCAGTGTGGCAAGAAAACTATCTATCATATCAGAAGTGCCTTGTATCTCACATTCAACAGTTCCATCTAAAAGATTGCGCACCCATCCACTTGCACCTAAACGCTTAGCAGCATTACTTGCATAGTACCTAAATCCAACTCCCTGTACATGCCCATGGAATACAAAATGTTTTCTTATGTAATTTTTCCTTATAAAATGCTTTTTCACTGTTTTATCTCCAATTCTTTAAATCCATTTGAATAGTGCAGTTGTCCATCTTCTGTGATAAATACTGCATATACATCATTAAGCGAATCCACAAGTTTTATTCCTTTATCTAGTCCAAGTGAAAAACACGTAGTCGAAAGCGCATCTCCATCAGTAGAATTTTGCGACACTATAGTAACTGAAGTAAGACCATTATCATATGGATATCCTGTTGATGAATCTAAAATATGGTGGTATATTTTCTCATCTTGTATAAAATACCTCTCATATATTCCAGAGGAAACAACTGATACATCTTCTGCATTTATAGCTGTTATAACTTCATTTCTATCTGCAAAAGGCTGCTGTATTCCTATGCGAAAAGGTGTGCCATCAGTCTTTTTGCCTATACACAGCACATTGCCGCCAAGGTTTATTGTACCACTTGTAACTCCATTATCTACAAGGTATTCCTTAAGATTATCTGCGATAAATCCCTTTGCAATAGCACCGAGCTCTATACCCATTCCAGGAACTTTAAAGACAAGTTTTTTGTCTTTAAGTTCTGCATTATTATAATTTACAAGCTTTGATGCCGCTTTAAGCTTTACTTTATCAGGCACTTTGGGATTGTCAACTGTAAAGTTCCACAACGAACTTTCAGGCTCTATTGTAATATCAAACTTTCCATCTGAAAGCTTGGAATAATACAGACCTTTTTCAAGTATCTTATACATAAGCTCTGACACAGCAAATGCAATACTTCCGTCACTATTTATAACAAATTCTGCACTATTGTCAGAGTTAATTTTATCTCTAATACTTTTTTCTATCACAGACAAATCTTTCTTTTTCTTGTTCTGTATTACTTCTAAATAAACTTTTTCTACTTCATTTATATTATAAAGCTCACTTCCATCTAGTGTTCTGCTAAATATTTTTTCATAGCCTGAGCACCTTGAAGCGCATTCATCAAGCAAACTTTCACTGCCTCCTGCATTTAAAGTTATAGTATATGTTGTATTAAATGCAAATCCAGTTCTTTCAAGCTTCTCACTAGTTTCATCTTCTGCGGCATGACAGCCTGTAAATAATAATATACATATACAAAAATAAATATATTTTAATAGTTTGTATTGTCTGCGTTTACACTTCTTTACCATATTTAATCACCTTGTCTAAATCTTGCAGAAATAACTTCCAGTTCTTTTTTTCTTTTCCAGTGTCAAGTATTACTTCTTTTAAATAATTAAATGTGTGAAAAAATATTTCTGACCTAATTATATTACCACATATTTAGTATAAAGGGGAGGGTTTTTTGTGAAAAACATAGATGAAGCTTTGTCAAAGTGCAGAAAGAACCGCCTTATTGAAAGACTCATGACAAAAAAATCCGAAAATAAAAAGTTTAGGTTATCTATAACAAAAATTTGACAAAATCAGATTTTTGTGGTATCATTGTTCACAACAGGAGGATAATGACCATGATCAAATCAACAGAAAACCTGAAGGCAAGAGATATCTATCTGAATCAGTTGATTGCGTTTCAGGACACCGAATCAGTAAAGGTTGTGACTGGAATCAGACGATGCGGGAAGTCAAGCCTATTAAAGCTAATGCAAAAGCACCTTCTTGGCAACGGTGTGGCTTCTGAACAGATCCTTTTCATGAATTTTGAATCCATGGAATACCGTGGTATGGATGTAAAGGCATTTTATCAATATGTGAAAGAAAGAGTCCTTCCAGATAAAAGGATGTACCTCTTCTTTGACGAGATGCAAAGGCTGGACAAATGGGAGGATGCGGTAAATTCTTTCAGGGTAGATTTCGACTGTGATATCTACATTACGGGTTCAAACGCTTATCTGCTTTCATCAGAGTACTCCACCTATCTTTCGGGCAGATATGTGGAAATAAAGATGCTTCCTCTCTCTTTTAAGGAGTTCATAGATTTCCATGGGTATAAGGTGAGTAATCGGAAAACATCTGCTGGGGAAGTCAAGAAGAGGGTATATGATTCAGATGGAGAACCGATTGTGTGGGAGGAGCTTTACGAAGCATATATGCATTACGGCGGAATGCCTGGAATCGCTGACGTTGGATTGGTTCAGGATCGTGTGTTTGCGCTCTTGGACGGCGTGTATGGGGCGGTGGTAGTCAGGGATATCCTGGAAAGGGAGAGAAGGAGAGGGCAGCGTCAAATCACGGATTCAGTTCTTCTCAGGAAAATCATTCTGTTCCTTGCGGACAATATCGGAAACAACACCTCCTTTAACTCCATAAGCAATACCCTAGTTTCAGAGAAGATGCTTGAGGACAGAGCGAAGCAGGGAAAACCCGCTATACAGACAATATCCGCTTATGTCAGAGCTTTGATAGAATCCTATATGTTCTACGAGATAAAGCGTTTTGACATTAGGGGTAAGGAGGAGCTAAAGACACTCGGAAAGTACTATATTGTTGACATAGGCCTTAGAAACTTTCTCCTAGGCTACAGGGATGTAGATACTGGGCATATGCTTGAAAACATCGTGTACTTTGAACTCCTTCGCCGCAGATACGATGTAGCCATCGGAAAGATTGACAACAAAGAGGTCGATTTTATTGCTACAAAAGATGAAGAAAAGATATATTATCAAGTCACAGAGGACATGACTTCAGAATCAACAAGGGAACGTGAGCTGGCACCTTTGAAACTAGTACCAGACAATTACGAGAAAATCGTACTCGTGATGCGTACCGATTCGACTGCTTCGGTCGATGGCATAAAGATTCAAAGGGTAATAGACTTCCTTTTGGATGAATAAAGCAATATTTAATAGCTTATGCTGCCCATTTTTACGTTTCTTTACCATATTTAATCACCTTGTCTGCAAGTTCTCTCTCTTCCTGTGTAAGCTCTGCCTCTTCTAATAAATCAGGTCTCATTAATGCAGTACGTATAACTGACTGCTCTCTATACCACTTAGCAAGTTTTTGGTGATGACCTGACAAAAGAACCTCTGGCACACTCTCTCCACGCCAGTTTTCGGGTCTTGTATACTGTGGATATTCAAGCAAATTGTCAGAAAATGACTCTGTGTGTGCAGATATACAGTTATTTAATACACCTGGTACAAGACGTGACACTGCATCCATCACAACAAGTGCTGGAAGTTCACCGCCTGTAAGTACATAGTCACCAATAGAAACATAATCTGTAACTATTTTCTCAATTACACGCTCATCTATGCCTTCATAATGTCCACACAAAAACACAAGATTCTCTTCATTTGCATATTCTGCTGCCATCTTTTGATTAAAAGTTTTGCCTTGTGGTGTGAGATATACAACACGTAAGGACACACGATTTTCTTTATACGTACTCTGTATTTCTTCATATATATGTCTATAGCACTTATAAACTGGCTCTGCCTGCATAACCATACCAGCGCCGCCGCCATATGGATAGTCATCCACATGTTTGTGCTTATTATCTGAAAAGTCTCTTATATTTACTGATTTGACACTAATATGTCCAGCCCTTATTGCACGTCCTGTTATACTTTCAGACATAGCATTATTTATCATATCAGGAAATAATGTCATAACATAAAAATGCATATCAATCAAGCAATCCTTTCATTATGTGAACTGTAACAAGCTGTTTTTCTATATTTACATCTAATATACACTCAGGTATATCAGGAAGCAAAACCTCTTTTTTATTATGCCAAACTACAAACACAAGATTAGCTCCTGTTTCCATTACATCTTTAATAATGCCAAAATCTTCCCCTTTATCTGTAACAACCTTAAGTCCATAAAGGTCTGCGATATAACATTCACCTTCTTTAAGTGGAATGGCATTTTCCCTTGTCACATACAAATCACAGCCCTTGTACTTCTCTATATCATTTATATTGTCAATGCCTTTAAATTTAACAATTACAAGGTTTTTAAAAAATCTTGCCGAAACAACTTCCAGTTCCTTTTTTTCCTTTCCAGTATCAAGTATTACCTCTTTTAAATAATTAAACCTGTCAAGCTCTCCTGTTGTAGGAAATACTTTAACTTCTCCACGCAGTCCATGTGTATTAGCAATAACACCGACTCTGAATAAATCTGTCATATTCTTCCCAAATTCCTCCAAAAAACTCTATATATGGCAAAAAACGCCTATACCAAACGGTACAGGCTCACCATAAATTTACCGTCCTATTTCAACGGTTACTTTCTTATCAGTTTTAGAAGCAGCAGCTTTAACTATTGCACGTATTGCCTTAGCTATACGCCCCTGTTTGCCAATAACTTTGCCCATATCTTCCTCAGCTACTATAAGCCTGAAAATAATCTCATTATCTTCGTCTGTCTCTGTTACAATAACCTCTTCAGGGTGGTCAACAAGTGACTGGGCAAGAACTTCTATTAATTTTTTCACTTAACATAACCCTTTCTTATCTTTCAATTATTTTCTTGATAATTTACGCAAATAAATAAGATTATAAAGTGATACCAGCTTGCTTTAAAAGCCTGCTTACTGTCTCAGTTGGTTTTGCACCATTTGCAAGCCATTTTTTAGCACTTTCTTCATTAAACTTAAATACACTAGGGTCTTGATTTGGGTCATAAGTGCCAATCTCTTCTATAAATCTTCCATCTCTTGGAGACTTTGAATCAGCTACTACTATTCTATAAAAAGGTGCTTTTTTCTTACCCATTCTTCTCAATCTTATCTTAACCATTGTTAATTTTCCTCCTTAAAACTAAAATTAAATATTAAAAAATTTATAATCCAAAAGGCAGCTTAGGCATACTAAATCTACCTTTTTTCTTACTTTTACCCGACATCATTCCCGACATCTGTTTCATCATTTTCTTTGATTGCTCATACTGTTTCATAAATTTATTGACTTCTGATATATCGACTCCTGCACCTTTTGCAATACGTCTCTTCCTTGATAGATTTATTATAGAAGGGTTGCCTCTTTCTTCATATGTCATAGAATAAATAATTGCTTCTATTCCTTTAAACATATCATCATCTATCTCTATATCACTTGGAAGACCCATTCCTGGGAGCATGCTTAATATGCTTTGTATGCCTCCCATCTTTTTCATCTGTCCCATCTGGTCGAGAAAGTCATTAAAGTCAAATTCTGCTTTGCGAAACTTCCTCTCCATCTCTTTTGCTTTATCTTGGTCAAGCTCTGCCTCTGCCTTTTCAATAAGAGTAAGCACATCACCCATTCCAAGAATACGTGAAGCCATACGGTCAGGATAAAACTGTTCAAGGTCTGAAAGTTTCTCACCCATACCAACATAAAGTATCGGACACCCTGTCACAGCCTTTATCGAAAGCGCAGCACCACCTCTTGTATCACCGTCAAGCTTTGTAAGTATAACTCCATCAATTCCTGTCTTTTCATTAAATGTTGTAGCAACATTAACTGCATCTTGTCCTGTCATAGCATCTACAACAAGAAGTGACTGGTCTATATTAACACTTTCTTTTATCTCCATAAGTTCCATCATCATATCATCATCAATATGAAGACGACCAGCAGTATCTAAGATAACAACATTAAAATTGTTCTTTAATGCATGTTCTACAGAAGCTTTAGCTATATCTGACGGCTTGTGGCTAGTTCCCATGGAAAATACTTCCACGCCTTGCTTTTCGCCATTGACCTTTAACTGCTCTATAGCAGCTGGACGATAAATATCACATGCAACAAGCAGTGGTTTTCTGCCTTTGGATTTAAGCTTGCCTGCAATCTTAGCTGTAGTAGTAGTTTTACCTGCGCCTTGCAGACCACACATAAGAATCACCGAAACTTCATTAGAAGGTTTCAATTTAATTTCAGTAGTTTCACTGCCCATAAGATTAATTAGTTCTTCATTAACAAGTTTAACTACCATCTGCCCAGGAGTAAGGCTGTTCATGACATCTTGTCCTACAGCTCTCTCTTGCACAGTTTTTACAAAGTTTTTCACTACTTTAAAATTGACATCCGCCTCAAGTAGTGCCATCTTAACTTCTTTTAAAGCAGATTTAACATCTTCCTCTGTCAGACGACCTTTGCTGCGAAGGTTTTTAAAAACATTTTGTAATTTTTCAGTAAGACTGTCAAATGCCATAATAACCTCCTTTTAAAAATGTATAAATTTGTCACTAGCACAAAATGTAGTATAATATAATGCCCTAAAGTTGTCAAGTTTTTTTCTTGACTTATTTAATATAATTTGATGATACAAATCCTGTATATAGTTTGTTGCCTTCAAGATAATTTGTTTTATACCATATATCAGACTGTACACTTACTTTTTTAAGTATTGCGACAGGAGTGCCTGCTGGAATAACTGTAAGTACTTTTTTATTGGTTCCTGCTGCTTTACGCATATTAAGATTCGTAGTCGTATTACCTGCTGAATAAAATTTTAACAATGCATCATTTGGAAGATAGCCATTATATGTTTTTGACTGTACTACATATTTAACATGTAAAAATGATGTAGTATCATCAATGTATGTTTTTCCAAGATATTCTGCAGTAGAATTTTTTGGAAGTGTTATAAGCTTTGCATTAGACGTAGGTTTTTTTAACAAATTCATCTTTGCAGAAACTATTGCTGCTTGTTTTGATTTCATTGTAGCAGTGGTAAGTGGCGTATAGATGCTGTAATATGTTTTGCCATCTATTATAACATATGAGCGTATTCTATAGTAATATTCGTGGTCAGCAAGAAGTTTTGTGTTTTTATATGAATTGGTATCTCCATTTGGAATCGTCTTTATTCTCTTATATGAACCACTGTATGTATCTTTTCTGTATATCTTATATCCCTGTGCCCCATTGTCTGTACTCCATTCTAAAGTTATAGTTGTATTAGCTGGTTTAGCTGATATTGTATCAACTTCTTTAGGATAGATATTAAAATTAACTGTTATGTTTCCTTTATAATTTCCTATACCTGTTATGGTAACAGAAGCTTTGCCAGCGTATATATTGTTTGAATATGTAACATCATAATCTATTCCCTCCTCTAGTGTAATATCATCAAATTGCACATCTAGTGGCGGCATAATTTCACCACCTGAATATTCTTCGTCAGGGATTTGAGCAACAACAGCTTTTGACAAGTCAATTGGTTCAGGGGTAGGTGTTGGCTTGGGAGTAGGTGTTGGTGTAGGCGTAGGTACAGGTGTTGATGTAGGTACAGGCGTTGATGTAATTATAGGTGTTGGTTCTGGCAAAGCAGTAGTTGTAACTAATGGCGTACTAGAAGGTGTAGTAGTCTCATAGTTTGTACTGCCTGTATCTGAAATATCATCTGTATACCAGAAATTGCAGTCAACTACCCCTGTTATACCGTCTACTGTGCCTTTTTCAGAATATTGCCAAAATTCGTATGTACCAGTATAAGTGGATTTGGTATTATAATTAGCAAGCCATATTTTATAATCTTGTGAAAGTGTTGCTCCATTTATTAAAGTTGATAAGTCACTTTTATTTGCATAGACCATAGGAGTGTAACCAGCGTCTTCAACTGTATCGCAAAATGCAGCTACATTTTTTGTGGCAGCAGTTTTACTAAGTTTAGCCTTATACATCCTGCCTATTGGACCTTTTGAATCTGCAGGGTATTCATAATCAATAACTACAGGAAGTGTGACATCGTAATTTTTAATCTTTTCAAGACAATATTCAGCTTCTTCTATAGCCTCATCTGTATTAATTGCTTCTGTAAAATAATACACACCCACTTTGATACCTGCATCTAGTGCACCTTCTATATTTTCAACAAATTTAGTATCAGTACAGAGAGTTCCAGATGCGCCATATCCTCTATAGCCAACACGTATAATAGCAAAATCAGTTCCTGCTTCTTTTACTTCGTCCCAATCTATAGTTTTATTGTGATATGATACATCTATGCCATGATAGATATTCATTTCATCAAATGCATCTGCATGTGTATATGTTTTATTGTCGTAGATACTGTTGCCCTGTTGTGCTTTACGTGGTGTTTTCTTAGGTAGAGTTTTAGGTTTAAGATTTGTCTTAGATTCTTTAAACTCTGATTGTAAAGATGTTAAAGATTCTGTTATGGCACTGCCTGTTGCAGCAATGTTTATATTACTGATATTTTTATTATCTTTTACAGCGGCAGCAGAATATGAAAACGTACTCTGTATAAGAAATGTGAAGACAAGTAGTTTACTTAATATATTATATTTTATCATAACAATTCTCCATTCTATAGTCTGTAGTTAATGCTTTATTATTTATACACAATGGTTGTGGCAAAATTATGCACATTTATAAATTTTATAAAATTTTTCTACAAACTACTTGACGATAAATATTGATTGTGATAAGATTCTCTAGTACGCTCTCATAGTTAAATGGATATAACAGCCCCCTCCTAAGGGGCAGTTGTAGGTTCGATTCCTACTGAGAGTGTTTTTATATTGTATGTGATAATTTATTTTCAGACAGGACGGTATCTTATGAAATTAAAACGTATAGCTGCTGTTTTACTTATATGGTTGCTTCTTTTTACAAGTATTACAGGGACAACCTCCAGCGCTGCTGTAAATAATAATAGCCCAAACTGGCCTTCTGGTCCAAAGCCTAAAAGCCTGTCATGTGATTCTGCTATTGTCATGGAAGTTTCGACTGGTTCTATATTATATAAGAAAAATATCCATAAACAACATTATCCAGCAAGTATTACTAAAATAATGACTACTATGCTTGCGCTTGAAAACAGTTCTTTAAGTGATACAGTAACTTTTTCAAGTGATGCAGTATATGGTATTGAGCCAGGAAGTTCAACAGTATATTCAGATGTTGGCGAAAAGATGTCTATGGAACAGTGTCTTTATGCTATAATGCTTGAATCAGTAAATGAAGCATGTCTTGCAGTTGGAGAACATATTGCAGGAGATACAAAATCATTTGTTAAATTGATGAATGACAAAGTTTCAGAATTGGGACTTAAAAATACTCATTTTAATAATCCTAATGGACTACCTGACCCAAAGCATTATACCACAGCTTATGATATGGCAGTAATAGCAAGAGAGGCAATACAAAATTCCGCATTTAGAAAAATAACTGGAACAAGATATTATACATGCGCTAAGACTAACACACATAAACAAGAGCGTGTGTGGCTTAATCACCATCAAATGGTTAATGGTTATCAGAATCCAGAGTATGAATATAAATATTGTATTGGAGGCAAAACGGGATATACTAATATTGCACACAGTACTTTAGTTACATTTGCAGAAAAGAATGGTATGCAGCTTGTATCGGTTATTATGTATGCAAATAGTCCTAAACAGGGTGAACCAAATGAATATACTGATACAACATCCATTTTAAATTTCGGATTTGGAAATTATAAAAAATACAGTATTAATGAAGAAAAAACAGATACTAATTCTAATCTTTTCAATACTTATAATAAGTTTTTTAATGCAGATAGTTCACCTATACATCTTTCCAATGAATCCGCAGTAGTTCTTCCAAAGGGAGTGAAACTTTCTAGTGTAAGACAAAAAATGACATATAATAAAAAGGCAAGTATAAAAGATGGGGAAAATATTATTGGAAAAGTGACATATACCTATAAAGGAAAAGTAGCAGGTTCTACTGATATAATATACGAAAAAACAGCACAAAATCATCTTGACGAAGCTTCAAGGGAAATTGTAAGCAATGAAATTGAAGATATTGAAGAAAATACTGCTAAAACTGCTAAACAGAATAAGCGCATCGCTAAAATTAAAAACTCTTTGGCAAAAATTTTTTCACCCATTATTGCTGTTAAGAAGTATATAAAAATACCTGTTATGGTGATTGGCGTAGTTTTGTTACTTGCAATACTTGTATTTCTGATTAAAAAATTTCATTTAATAGACAGATTTAGGAATAGAAACAGAAGACACAAAAGCAGAGGCGGTTATAGAAGTAAAGCTGGACGCAAGACATTTATCAAAAGACAAAGGCAGCAGAGGCGTATGCAGCCAATAGAAAAAAACAAAAGACGTAACCAAAGTAAATACTATAAGAAAAATGTTCCTTCAAAAAGCAGTACAGATAATAATAAGCATAGAAAGAATACTAACTATAGTAAACGCAGAAAAAACACACGTGAAAGCTTTGGCAAAAATTATTTTGATTTTTAATCTTTTAAAGTTCAACTCCCCACAGCAAACTGCGGGGAGTTTTATTAGAAACGGAAGTCTCTCTTTCCGCCATTCATTTCCTTAAGGTATTCTATAGCTTTATTTCTTACATTATCATTTGGTACTTTAAGTATTTCTTTTGCAATTAGTTCTTCACCAATACGTTTTGTATCTTCTGCTGCATAATCTTCAAGGTATTCTTTAAGCGTCATAAGTGCATTTGGCTGACAACAGTTTACAATTTGCCCACTTTTTAAGAGTGACATAAATCTATCTCCAGTTCTTCCAGCACGATAACATGCTGTACAAAAACTTGGTATATACCCAAGCTCCATAAGCCATTTGACCACTTCATCAAGTGTACGAGTATCACTTACATCAAATTGTGCTGAACTGTCATCTCTGACTGGTTCAACATAACCACCCACACTTGTGCGTGAACCACCACTTATCTGTGAAATTCCGAGTTTAAGTACTTTTTCTCTTGTCTGCTGTGATTCTCTTGTGGAAATAATCATACCTGTATATGGCACAGCAATCCTTATTATAGCAACAATTTTTTCAAATATTTCATCTGGTACAGCATTGTCAAAATCTGCTGTGTCAATATCATCAGCAGGACAAACCCTTGGTACACTTATGGTATGAGGCCCAACACCATGTACAGCTTCAAGATGCTCTGCATGCATAAGAATACCAACCAGTTCATATCTGTACATTTCGAGACCAAAAAGTACACCAATACCAACATCATCAATACCACCCTGCATTGCTCTGTCCATTGCTTCTGTATGATATGCATAATCATGCTTTGGTCCTGTAGGATGCAGTTGTTCATATGCTTTTTTATTATATGTTTCTTGGAAAAGAATATATGTTCCAATACCAGCATCCTTAAGTTTTGTATAGTTTTCTACAGTGGTAGCAGCAATATTTACATTAACACGGCGGATTGCACCATTTTTATGTTTAATACTGTAAATAGTATTTATACTTTCAAGAATATATTCAAGCGGATTATTTACAGGGTCTTCTCCTGATTCAATAGCAAGTCTTTTATGCCCCATATCTTGAAGTGCAATAACCTCATTTTTAATCTCTTCCTGTGTAAGCTTCTTTCTTGGAATATGTTTATTTTTCTGATGATATGGACAATATGTACAGCCATTTACACAGTAGTTGGAAAGATAAAGAGGGGCAAACATTACAATTCTTCTGCCATAGAATTTCTCCTTAATTTCTACAGCAAGTTTTTTAATTTCCTCATTGACTTCTGAAATATCACACTCAAGCAGAACTGCTGCTTCTTTATGTGAAATGCCTTTTGCTTCTTTGGCTTTATTTAGTATTTTATCTATCAGTGTCCTATTATCTTTATTTTTTTTAGCATAGTCAAGACATTCAAGAATTTCTTCATCGTTAATAAATTCATCTGCCTTCATTGAATTTGGATTATAGCTCATTGTGATTACATCTCCTTTTTTACTTTTTTGAATATACGGCTTTGGCACTTACACCATCAATCATGCCAAGTTTGCCAGAAAGTGAATTAATAATATTATTTTCAGCATCCATAACAATGCTTATCACTGAAATGTTTCTTTCACGATAAGGCATACCCATACGCCCTATAATATATTCACGATACTCGTGTAATAATTCATTAACATTAGAAACCATTTCTGGGTTTTCTACAATAATTCCCAAAATAGCAACACGTTTATCCATCTTAAAACCTCCAGATTAACAATTAAAAAAATTCCCATACCATAAAGACATGGGAAACTTCTTTCACAGTTACAAAAAAATATCTTCTAAGAGTCGCCATGCCTTGACATCAGGACTTACCTTCTGCTTTAGAACACCATAAATATATTACAATATGTTAAAGAAAAAATCAATATTAAAATAATCTTCGGATAGGGTAACTTTACTTGGGTATACGATAACTTATATATATTGTGCTATTTTTTAAGGATTATGTCATATGTGAATTTCTTTAATTTACTTATTTTCAATTAATATGCTTTAAATCAAAGAAATTAGCTAGTCTGACAATTGTAACAAAGAAAATATCTTCCTTTATATTATATCATAAAAAGTGTGTTATTTACCATTTTTTTACAAAAATTCCCCAAGTAAAGTTATCCTATCATAATATATCCTTCAATTAGTCTTTTGGACATAATATAAAAAATCTGCTATAATCCAATTCTTACGTCTAATGATTCAATGGGGAAAGTTTATCCCAAATGTAATTGTGCTTTTAATGCATCCTGTAAAACCTGTGAAAAATTTATATTGTGTTCCAATGCCACGGCATT
>DESG01000149.1:28189-72392 GCA_002361175.1 Lachnoclostridium sp. UBA3320
GCCCGAAAAGGACACAACCAAGTAATTCACGAGCAGAAATTAGAGCATCATCTTCATTAGTACCACTGGTAGCAGCTTTTAAGTCTGGGAAATCTACGGCAATTTCCTGATTGGGTGCATACGTGAATATAGCAGGATAAAAATAGCGTTCTACTTTTTTCATGATATAGTTACCTCCTGGATTTATTTTGTAAATAGTAGCCAGAGCTACTTAAATGTTAGCCCTGACTGGTCTTCAATGTGTTTCAGCGTTGGAAGTGGTATGTCTTTGTCAGGATGTTTTATTGTGGTGCGTCCCTTTTTAGTTGGGTGTTTGAATTGATGGTGACTACCTACCACGTTTACCTCATACCAGCCGTCTGCCTTTAGCATTTTAATAACTTCCCTTGATGAATAGCTTTTTATGTATAGTTTCCTCCTGACAAGTATATAATTACACATATAAAAGTATTTGTCAATAAAAATGCCAATACTTGAGTGCTATAAAAACGTACAATGAAAACTGAATAATGAAAGGATAGTTTTATTTTCAAAAGACTAATTGAAGTAATATATGACCAGAAATTTGTATTTTCAGTGCTGAATAATATAAACAGTCTTTGCAAAAATATATAATTTGTGTTAATATAGACATCTAGTCTTAAAAAGTAAAGAATTGAGGTATTTCAAAATGGGAGAAACTAGGAAAAATAAAGTTATACCTTTGAATATTGTAATGACATATCCTGTCAGATGGGATAAATATAAAGTAATTCGGGATTTTCAGCAGAATTTTTATGATACCGTTGGATTTGAACACTGGAAAGATCGTTTTGAATATAAATATGAAAATAAGACTTTAAGTATGTGGATAAATGGAATTGATATGCTGGCTTATGACCTGAAAATTAAAGACTGGCAAAATATAAGCTGATAAGGCAAATGTATTGCGATTTTTTTAAAATAGAAGAGAAAATACCAGAAAGAAGAATTATACAAAATTATAATGCTTCTTATCATGGAATGGCAAAAGTACATAAAAAGAATAAACAATGTTATAACTGCAGGGGAATTGCAATAAGGTATGACATAAGTGAAATTTATTTGAAGAGGACTATTTTTCAAAAAGATGGTTATTATGATGCGCTGTCTACATATATACATGAATTATGCCATATGTTTGGCGGTGATGCTTCAAATGCATTCAGTCTGGGGCTGACTTTTGCAATGGAAATATTATTGTCAAACTATGCAGTTGTTGAAAAATTCAAATATAGATGTGATTCTCTTTATTAAACAAGAAAATATCTTGAAACTTTGGATAGTGTACTTCAAGTAGCGAATTAATTTTTGTATAGATAATTGCACACAATGGTGCATAAAATCTGTATTATAGGATTTTATGCACTATTAGTCTTTTTAAATTCCTTTTGCTGATATTTTCCAAGTATATGATTATACATAGTGCGCACGGCTGGTGCCATAAAGCTAGGATTAAGTGTTGCAATTCCTATTATTCTATAGGCATCAGGCTTTACAGTGTAACAGTCTACCTCATATGGTATGTCATTCATTACCATTTCTGGCATAAGACATATACCAAAACCACTTGCAACCATTGCTATAGTTGATAAATCATCAACTACGTGATAATTTGACTGTATGTTAAGTGAATTTTCCTTTAAAAAATTCTGTATATCTGCATCTGTAGATTCTCTTTGCGTTACAAACTGGTGATTTCTCATCTCATCAATTTCGATATATGGGGTATTTTTGTTTCTTGCCATTCCCTTTGGCACAATACATAAAAGCTTATCTTTATATAGGGGTTTTATTGGGATATCTCCAGAACTTGATACAGATAAAAAGCCTAAATCTACAATACTATTTTTTATCCAATATGTCACATCATCATATGTGCCCTGAAATACTTCGATTGTGATATCGGGATATAAATGTTTAAATGAATTCATTATATCAGGCATCCAGTTAGTACACACACTTGAAAAACAACCTACTTTAACTTTGCCCTGTTTAAGTCCATTAAATTCAGCAACTGCTTGCTGCAAACTTTCATCACTGTTTAATACAGCATTGACATAAGGCAGCAGATGTTCGCCATAATTTGTTAAAGTGACACCCATTTTGCTTCTATTTAGCAATGAAAAACCTAGTTCATTTTCCATAGAAGATATTGTATGGCTTACAGCAGAAGGGGTCAGTCCCAAGATATCTGCTGCTTTCCTGAAACTGCCCTGTTCTGCTACCATTTTAAATGCTTGATATGTTAATAAAGTCATTCTTTTGTTTCCCTTGAACATTTATATAAAAGGTCTTCCCAACGCTTGTCCACTTCCTCTTGAAACTGTACTATCAAGTCTTCATTTCCTTTTTTAAATAAATGCTTAAACCTTCCTTGCTCTTTTAAGAAATCTTCTATTGGCAGCTTTTTCTTAGGCTTATATGACAATATCCATTTGCCATGGTCAACTTCAAAAAGCGGCCAGTAACATGTATCAACTGCAAGTTTGCATATTTTCATAATCTCAGAAGTTTCATATCTCCAACCCCTTGGGCATGGTGTCATTATATTAAGAAATGCTGGACCTTCTGTATATATAGATTTTTCTGCTTTCATATGCAAATCTTTAAAGTCTGTAGTAAATGTTGTCTGTGCAACATAAGGCACATAATGGTCTGCAATAATACTTGCGAGGTCTTTACGATTTTGCATCTTGCCATTTGATTTTTTGCCTACAGGAGTAGTTGTTGTGTCTGCATACATCGGAGTTGCAGAAGAACGCTGTATTCCTGTATTCATATAAGCACCATTGTCATAACAGACATACACTATATCGTGTCCTCTCTCCATTGCGCCTGAGAGCGACTGGAAACCTATATCATATGTACCACCATCACCGCCAAATGTTATAAATTTAAATGTTTCATCTTCTGGTAATCTCCCACGTTTTTTCAATGCCTTATATGCAGTTTCAACGCCACTTAAAGTAGCTCCTGCATTTTCAAAAGCATTATGTATATAACTGTCTTCCCATGATGTATATGGATACATAAAGGAAGAAACCTCTAAACAACCTGTTGCATTGCCTATAACTGCTCTGTCACCTTTATGCAGTGCACGCAGTACTGCACGAACTGCTATTGTAGCACCGCATCCTGCACACATACGATGACCAGGAGCTAAGCGTTCAGGTTTATTCATCATTGTCTTTAAAGTATAGTCACTCATTTACAGCCTCCTGTTATTTGCGTAATCCTATGTATTTATGCTGTTCAATTTTTTTACCATTTACAACCATATCTTCTAGCTCACTAAAAACAGCCTTTGTCTCATCAACTGTAAAATCACGTCCTGCAAGACCATAAATATAATTTACAGTATCTATTATAACTTTATTATTAAAAAGTGCAGATGTAACTTCACTTCCAAGAGGTCCTGTATTGCCATTATAGCTTTCGCAGCGATCCATAATTGCAACAGCCTTGCAGCCTTTAAGGGCGTTAGCAATTTCTTTTGCTGGGAACGGACGAAAAACTCTAAGTTTAAGCACTCCTACTTTCTTGCCACAAGTTCTTAGTTCATCAACAGCCTGTTTTGCAGTACCAGCAGCAGAGCCTATTATAAACATTATATAATCTGCATCTTTAGTCTTATATTCTTCAAAAAGCCCATATTCTCTGCCAGAAATTTTTTTAAATTTCTTAGCAACTTCAAGTATTACAGCTTTAGCATTTTCAAGTGCAATCTCTTGGTTTTTCTTTGCTTCCATCGCATAGCTGCTTATTGAATATGGTCCAACAGAAATAGGTTTAGAAGGATTTAAAAGAAATTCTTCTGGAGTATATGTGCCAACAAATTTTTTTACATAATTATCTTCAATAAGCTCTATATTTTCAACAGCATGGCTTGTAATAAATCCATCTTGACAAATCATAATAGGAAGATGTACTGATTCATGTTCTGCAATAGGATATGCTTGGATAAAATTGTCATAGGCTTCTTGATTATTTTCTGCATAAATTTGTATCCAGCCAGTGTCCCTTGCGCCCATGCTGTCAGAGTGGTCGCAGTTAATATTGATAGGTCCTGACAATGTACGATTTACAAGAGCAAGTGCAATCGGAAGCCTGTTAGATGCTGCAAGAAGCAATTCTTCCCACATAAGCGCAAGTCCTGCTGATGATGTGGCAGTAAGACTTCTTGCACCTGCTGCCTCAGCTCCTATTGCTGCACTCATTGAAGAATGTTCGCTTTCAACAGGTATAAATTCTGTATCTATTTCACCATTTGCTATATATGTTGAAACCATCTGTGGTATCTCTGTAGATGGGGTTATAGGAAATGCTGGCATAACATCAGGGTTAATCTGGCGTATAGCATATGATACAGCTTCGTTTCCAGACATACGTTCTTTAATAGCCATTACTGCACGCCCTCCTTCATTTCGATTGCACCAAAAGGACAGGCTTTTGCACAAATACCACATCCTTTGCAGTGGTCATAGTCAAAGTCCCCTCTTATGCCATCTTTTACAGGTATGCTGCTGTCAGGGCACACAGGAGTACACAAGAGACACTGTTTGCACTTATCTTCGTAAAAAACTGGTGTATTAGTTCTCCACTCTCCCGTTTTAAAAAGCTTTGACGTACCTCCTGCAAATATCATAAGTCCTTCTGTAAGTTGTCCATGTCCAGTATGTTCATTAATTTGTGTTATATCTGTTCTCATTATTAATTTTCTCCAATCAGTATATTTAAAGAAGCCGTTTAAGCAGAAAGGCTCATCTTGTCGCCCTCTACAGCAGACCATACAATATCATATGCCATTTCAAGGGCTTTCATATTGCCATCTATGACTTCTGGTTTTTTAGCGAATTTATGCTGATATGATGCTCTCATTTCTTTGATAAATGTATTCCTATCCATAACACCACTGACAGCTACAATAGCAGCAAGCATAGGTGAATTAGGGAAATTTTTACCAAGAGTTTCTTCTGAAATTTTTCTTGCGTCAACTGTATAAATACGCCCACTGTATTCTTCTAGTTTCTCTGCAATTTCCTCCCTGCTTTTTGGTGTATTTATAATAATTGCTCCGTTTTTCTTAAGTCCTGATGTGACATCAACCGATGAAAGAAGTGTTTCATCAACAACTACTACATAATCTGGTGTGTATATATTTGAATGAACACGAATCTTACTATCACTAATTCTGTTATAAGCAGTAATAGGAGCTCCCATACGCTCTGGACCATACTCTGGAAATCCCTGTACGTTTTGTCCTGTTTTAAAAGCTACGTCTGCAAGCAATAATGCAGCAGTCTTAGCACCCTGTCCTCCTCTGCCATGCCATCTGATTTCAATTCCGTTATTCATATCTTAAAATCTCCTTTAACTTATCTTTTTTCAATCAGCATTTTTAATTATAGCTCCATTTTATAAAAAGTAAAGAGATTTTAAATAATTTTTTTCATTTTAATAATGAATTATTTTCACTTTTATTGCGTAAAACTTTTATAAATTTATCCTTTTTTCAGATTATGCACCAGTTGCCTTTGCTTCACCGTATTATTTTATAAAAGCAGTATATATCCAGTATATAACACCAAACACCCACGAACTGAATATTCCATACAAAATCACTGGACCTGCGATTGAAAATATTTTACATCCAACACCAAATACATCTCCCTCTGCCTGAAATTCTATCGCAGGAGATACTACAGAATTTGCAAAGCCTGTAATTGGCACTATACTGCCCGCCCCTGCAAACTGTCCAAGTTTCTGATAAATATTAAAACCTGTAAGTATTATACTTATTCCAATCAGCGTCATTGTGCTGTAAAGCCCTGCAAGTTTATCATCATTTCCTAAAGATTTATAAATTTCACTAAATATTTCTCCAAGAAGGCAGATAGAACCTCCTACTACAAATGCCTTAATACAATTTAAAAAAATATTGTTTTTAGGAGTCATATTTTTTACATATTCATTGTATTTTTCTTTTTGTAAATTACTGTCTTTCTCATTTATAACTTCTTCTATACCAGGATTATCTCTGTCTTTTTCTTTCATTATAGCCTCCTTAAATTCTAAATACCACCACATATAAATAATTGATAGAATGTTCCAAACCCTTTTCCAAGAGCCAGCATAACTACAATTACTGGCAGTCCTGTGTAAAGACTGGTTCTTTTTAAAAGTATAGGTATAACTTTTAGACTTTCTGCAAGTGACATTGAAAGTGCGCCAACAAATATCCCTGCAAATATAGCAGCAATTATCATTCCAATTATGCCAATATGGACATTAAATTTATACACAGTTATAAGACTTCCCACAGTGCCACCAAGTGCGATTGCTGTTTCCATTTGGCGAATGTCACAGCCAATTTTCATACCACCTGCAAGTCTTGGAACTACTTTAAGCGCAGTAATAAGCGCAAATGTTCCAGCAGCTACAGCCACCCCGCCTGCAAAACCTATTACAAAAAGAACAATATTTTGAATAATTTCCATTGCAGTATCTCCTATTTAATTATTTTGCCTTCTCTTGAAGAATCCGTAATTATTGTATTGTTTAAATCTTCTTCAAAAGTGCGCATTTCCATATGGAGCGGCGTTGGATCATCATGGATTTTTGAACTTTTAAAATGATTATAAAAGCCAAGTATTCCTATTGGTATTCCAATACTGTAAGCAATTTCTAAAATTGAGCCATCTGACTTATGCACACCTGTCACCAGATAATAGAAATCATTAAATACATCTCCTACACTCACATCAGTATTAAATGTCATTATAGTAAATGCTGAACCAAAGAAAACTATAAGTGCAACAAATATAAGCTTTGTATATTCAAGCCATCTTTTATCTGGCACAGGCAATTTATACTCTACAATAAATTCTGGTTCTCCAATAGTCTGGATTGTAACATCAGGATACTGTTTCTGTATCATACTTACCACTTTTATAACTGAGAATACAAGAGTTTCATCTTTGTTTCCTTTCACAGTATATAAAATGATATTTCCAATTTCTTTAACCATATTACTATCCGCAGAAAATATTTCTGCTATGTCTTGAAGTAGTATCTTTTTATTTACTACTTGGACATTCTGACCAATTTTCAGATACACCGTATTAGCTTTCATTAATATTTCCGTCCTTTACTATTAGTCAGGCAAGTTTAGTCTCTTATTATGCCAACTAAATGCAACCATGCTGGCATCGGGTTCTTCGTCCCAACTTCTTTCTACAATTCTGCCATTGGCATATTCCACCCTTGTATTGCGTACAGATGTCAGATAGCATACTGTCGTAATAATCATAAGTCCAAAAACAATAGCAATAAGCCATACTTTATTTTTCTTCATAATAAATGCCCCCTTTTTTTATTATAAATTAGTATGGCTTATATATCTTTTAATATTCAACATCTTGCTTTTTCGCGCAAGTTTTTTAAAATCTTTTTCTCAAGTCTGCTGACCTGTACCTGACTTATTCCCAATTCTTTTGCAACCTCTGTCTGTGTCATCTCTTTATAATATCTATATTCTATAAGTTTGCGCTCTTTCTCATTCAGACTATCTAAAAGTTCATTTAAAAGAATATGATTTAATAGTTTTTCCTTTTCTTCATCTTGTACCGACCCATCAAACCCCACTCCACGTCCAGAGTCTTTTGAAGAAGACGCAACATAACTTGCACTTCCCTGACAATTCTTTACAATCTGGTCAACCATATAAATGTCTTTTCCTTCTGATTGATACACAGTTCTATATATCGAATCTACCTCACTATTTGCTTCAAGTGCAAGAATTATGTCTTCTGGTTCAAGTTCTGTCACTGCTGCTATCTCTTTTACAGTGGCTACTCTTCCGAGTTCTTGTCCAAGTGTATCAGCAGCTTTTTTTACTTTCCAACCATTTTCTTTAATGGTTCTGCTTACTTTTATCATACCATCATCTCGTAAAAAACGTTTTATCTCACCTGTTATCATAGGTACTGCATAAGTAGAAAACTTTACACCAAACTGCATATCAAAATTGTCTATTGATTTTATAAGCCCTATGCAGCCAATCTGGAATATATCATCAGCATCATAGCCTCTTCCTGAAAATCTCTTTACAATATTCCATACAAGACCTACATTTTCTTCAACAATTTTATTTCTTGCTTCTTTATCACCTGCACGTGCTCTCTTTAACAATTCCATTACATCCATATGCACATACCATCCTTATTGGTCCATTTCTTCGCAAACTCCTATAGTCTTTTTTAAAAATACCTTTGTCCCTTTCCCTGGCTCTGACTCCACCTTAAGCTCGTCCATAAATGCTTCCATAAATGCAAATCCCATTCCTGAGCGTTCCCATTCAGGTCTTGTAGTATATAAAGGCTCCATAGCTTTTTCTATATCGCTTATTCCCACTCCAAAATCTTCTATTACAATACTTACATCATAATTATGTATACTGCACTCCATAACAATATCGCCGTCACCATTTTCATATCCATGTATAATACTGTTAGTCACAGCTTCTGACACAGCAGTTTTTACATCAGATAGCTCTTCTAGTGTCGGATTAAGTCTAGTTATATATGCCGCTACAACAGTTCTTGCAAATGCTTCATTTTCTGAACAACTTTCAAATATAATTTTCATACTTAACCTCCAAAGCCTTTATTGCATCTTCAGGCGTGTCATATTTTTCAATTATCTTGTATAAACCTGATACTTTAAATATCTTATCCACATTCTTTCCTACGTTTACTACACATGCTCTTCCGCCAAGAAACATCACTTTTTTATATCGTCCCATAATAAGTCCGATTCCTGAGCTGTCCATAAATTCTACATCTCTAAAATCAAATATAATATGCTTTACATCACCAGTTCCAATAAGCCTGTCCGAGCGTTCCCTTAAAAATTTAACTGCATGGTGGTCAAGGTCTTGTGTTATATAGATAATAAGGCAATTTTTATATATTTCATAGTGAATCCCTGCTGCTATATTGTCTTTAAGCATAACAATCCTCCTTTATCATATTTATTTGCAGGACAAAAAATGCCCTGCCAGAATTACATCATATGTTATTCTGACAGGGCACTGTCTTTATCTATTTTGTATTATTAGATTATCTAGCTATATTCCCAGTTCACGAAGCCTGCTACTGGCTTCTATTACTCTTGCAGAATCTGGATATTCATTAATAATCTTTTCATAACATTCTTTTGCTTTTTTAGGTTTTGATGTCTGTTGGTATGTTCTTCCTAAGAAATACATAGCATCTGTATTATCAGGGTTATATTCAAGTGATTTTGTTAAACATTCTTTTGCTTTATCATAGTTTACGGCTCCAGCATATTCATTCTGTCCATTATAAGCATCTCTTCCCTGTTCATAGAGTTTTTCGCTTGCCTCAGAGAATGCCGTGGCAGAAATTTCATTATATATCTTTTTGGCGTTACTACTTTCAAGATTATCTATAGTTATATCTATTAAATTCTTTGCTGTTTTCTCCATGTCTTCATTTATAAAGGCATTAACAGCTTTAAACAATTTATCATAGATATCTAAAATAGTAGTGGAAGAATCGCTATCTCCTTGAAATACTTTCAGTTCTTCTTCCAGTTGTTCAACTCTTGCCTGTAAGGTTTCATTCTGATTTTTTAAAGCTATAGAACTACTCTCTGATGCTGCCTGGTCTGCACTGTATTTTTTAAAACTTTCATTAGTATCATGCGCTTTATTAGACATAATATTTGGCAGTATAAAGCAATACATAACTGCAAGACCTATAATTATACCAATAATTATATTTACAAGAGGCATAATAGATGGTCTTTCCTCTTTATAAGGAGTTATAACCTTGTACTGGTCCGCCTCGTCCATATGCGGAAGGCTCTTGCGTGGAGGTTCTTTTTTCTCCTCACTTCTAGCTGCGAAATAATCAGTTTTAGAATGTATATCTGAAAGTTCCTGCAAATATCTTAAAGTAGTTGTATTAGTAACATCCACTTTAATAATATTATTTAAAATCTTTAGAGCCTTTGTGCGTCCATCTTTTTTGTCTGACATCATATAAAGCAGTGCAAGCAGTTGATTGGCACGTATGAATTTAGGGTTTGTATTGACGACCTTTTTAAGTTGTATAATAGCCATGTCTTCATCGCCATGCTGTGCAGAATACAATGCTGAATTATATTTTCTAATTGTCTGGCTATGCATTTCAAGCTTATTTGGATTAGCTTGTACTTGATTAATATAATAGTCAGCATCATTGTTATCTTCTTGGTAATGTTTGCTTATGACCCATTCACTTAAAGCAGAAACTATCTCACCCACTTCAAAATATATAAGTCCAAGCAGATTTCTTGCGTTTGTATTTAGTTTGTTAAACTGAAGGCTTTGCTTTAAAGAATTTATAGCTCCTGTCAAATCTCTTATCTTTGCCTGACCAAGTGCTTTGTTGTAATATATATTTGACAGACTTACAACTTTCCAGTAGTCTTTCATATCCTGACCACAGTTACTGCACCTTCCTTTTCCAAACGGTACTACAGAATTACATATTGGACAGTTCATGATTCCTCCACCCATTCTATAGACTTATTATCAGTTGCTCTATTACTTGGTCCTTTCTTATTAAGAATAGATTGTATTAAATCCGTCACATCTGTTGTTTTATTGCCATATATTGCATCTTCAGCCTGTTCTATATCAAGACTTGGCTGAAACTTTGCCAACTCCGCCTCAAAATCCATCTTACACTACCTCCTGTTAATCATCAACAAATATCAGCCGCAATTATCGACACCACACTTCCTATACTATTCACCTATATTATATACAATAATTCCTGCCCCACGCCTTGCATACTCAACATGGTGATTTTCTTCTGTAACTATTGATTTTACACCATTAATACTTATCACAGTTCCAGGATTTACAACCTTATTGATAGTAACTTTAGCAAGATTTGACTTAGCCATTTGGTCTACTATCTCTTGTAATCTCTTTTCAAGCTCATTAACTTTTGTATCGCACTCTATCTTAATACGCATAAGCTGCATACGTTTCTTACTAAGTTCAGGTGTGCTAAGTCTTTCCATAGCAAGACTTATCTTTTCAAGTGCGCCAGTGACATCTCTTAGTGCTTTTTCACTTTCAGCTTTATTTTGCTCACATTGTGAAAGCAGTACAAATAAATCGCCGTCAAAACCTGCCTTTATCTCAGTTCTGACTTCAGACATATTGCCTATAATATTGGCACTTATATATCTCAGTGCAGACACTGAACCTCCTACTATTACCCCATACTTTCCAGAAACTATTATATCCTGTCCTGAATCAATTCTGGTATTCATAATAGCATTTGCCTGTACATCACCTTTACATGTGATATTTACTTGCTCAAAAAATTTTCCTTTTACATCTCCGCCTGCTTCTATTTTTCCCTTGCCATTTCCCTGCATACCATTTTTAAGTACAATATCTTTCTTCGCAAACAGTGCTGCCTGTTCAACATACCCATCGACAATTATAGATCCTTTTTGTGAAGTTACAGATACACCCGTACATACATTTCCAAGAATGTGTATATCATTTTGAAACTCAACATTCCCTGTATTATATGTCACATCTCCTTCTATAACAAGTTCATTATCAACAACGAGCCTTTTATCTAGGTAAGTAACTTTGCCATCATACTTTGCTATATAATTTATACCTTTTTCATCAACACTAAAGCCTTTGCCTTTTAACCTCGCTAAATCTTTGCCTTTTTTTGCAAGAATAGAAACTCCACGTACATTGACACCATTTCTACAGGGAACTGATGGATGGTACGTTACAAGCCGCTGTCCTTGAACAACAGATGGCACACTTCCATACTCTGAATAGTCAACAGAACCATCTTTTAATATCTTTGGTTTTGTGTCAACATTTTCATCAAAGAAAAACTCAAACCAACCATCCTGTCCATCTACAGCAGGTGTACCCTGAGCAAACTTTACATTTTTATCAAAAACTTTCTTTACTAGTATAGTTTGTAGCACATCTTCATTAATACCATAAACAACTCCTGCATTTCTTGCGTAATCCAAAAGCATATTTAATGTATATTCTGGTATATTATCCACAGGTCGTTTTAAACATATATATGCAGCTGTCTCATCATCAGATACGGTTATTCGAATATTATAATTATCCATTTCTAAATTGTTCTCTTGCATAAAATCCCTCCTCCAGCACCAGCTTCTTTATTACTCTTATAATATTAGTCCTTAAAGAGCAGAATTACATATCTTGATTATATATGAGTTTGTCATATATTGCAATAACCCGTCTAATACTTAAATGAAAAATTAGAAATATTTTACAGTTTAGAAAGTTCTTCTTCCACTTTTTGCATCATAGCTTGGTATTTGAAAAGCTTTTCTTTCTCTTCTGCTATTTTCTTTGCAGGAGCCTTGTTCATAAATTTTTCATTGCCAAGCATGGCATTGGCACGTTTTAATTCACTCTCAAGGCGCTTCTTTTCTTTTAATAGTCTCTCCTTTTCCTTTTCCAAGTCTACAAGGTCAGAAAGAGGCATATATATTGTTGCATTTTCCATAACTGCTGATACTGCATTATCATCTATGCCAGTCTTATCTGTCTGTACCACAACTTCTGATGCAGACAATAGATGACTAAATGAGTCTGTAAGCATATTCAATGTGTTAGCTACAATCTCATTATCAGCCACTATATAAACCTTGGCTTTACGTGATGGTACAACATTCATTGATGTGCGAGTATTACGCACTGTTCTTGTAACGGCTTTTATAATGTCAACTTGTTGCTTGGCTTCTTTATTATCCCATTCTTCTTTATATTCTGGCCATGGTGATATCATTATTGATTCCTCGTCAGGCTGAATTGTACCAAAAATCTCCTCTGTAATAAATGGCATATATGGATGCAACAGTTTTAGAGAACATGAAAGTACAGTCTGTAATGTCCAAAATGCAGCATTGGCTGATTCTTTGTCATTTTCTTTATTAAATAACCTTGGTTTTACGAATTCAATATACCAGTCGCAAAATTCTGTCCATACAAAATCATTTATCTTCTGGACAGCTATCCCAAGCTCATATTTTTCCATATTTTCAGTAACTTCTTTTACAAGTGTGTTTGCCATTGAAATTATCCACTTGTCAACAGTATATAAATCATTATATGCAGGTGTAGTAATTTTATTATCTCCAAGATGCATTAGTATAAAGCGTGAAGCGTTCCATATCTTATTGGCAAAGTTACGGCTTGCTTCAACACGCTCCCAGTAAAAACGCATATCATTACCTGGTGCATTTCCTGTAACAAGCGTGAAACGAAGTGCATCTGCACCATATTTATCAATAACTTCTAGTGGGTCTATACCATTTCCAAGGGACTTACTCATCTTACGACCAAGAGAGTCACGCACAAGCCCATGTATAAATACTGTATCAAATGGAGCTTTACCTGTCTGTTCTATACCTGAAAACATCATTCTCATTACCCAAAATGGAATAATATCATATCCTGTAACAAGTGTACTTGTAGGATAGAAATAATCCATCTCTTCAGTTTTATCGGGCCATCCAAGTGTTGAAAACGGCCATAGTGCCGACGAAAACCATGTGTCAAGAGTATCTGGGTCTTGGCGCATTGGTTTGCCACATTCTGGACATATTGCCTCATTGTCCTTAGTAACTATCATCTTACCACAGTCATCACAGTAAAATGCTGGTATTTGATGTCCCCACCAGAGCTGACGTGAGATACACCAATCACGTATATTTTCAAGCCAGTGAAAATATGTCTTTTCAAAATGAGGAGGCACAAATTTTGTTTCACCATTTTTTACTGCATCAATAGCAGGTTTTGCAAGCTGCTGCATAGCTACAAACCACTGTTTTGAAACTTTTGGCTCTACTGTAGTGCCACAGCGGTAACATGTACCTACATTGTGCTCATGGTCTTCTATTTTTATAAGTGCGCCTTCTGCTTCAAGGTCTAAAACTATTGCTTTTCTTGCTTCATATCTGTCCATTCCTGCATATTTAGGATAGTCTTCAACAATTTTTGCATCATCTGTAAGCACATTAATAATTTCAAGGTTGTGGCGAAGCCCTGCTTCAAAGTCATTTGGGTCATGCGCAGGCGTAATTTTAACAGCACCTGTACCAAACTCCATATCTACAAAATCATCTGCTATAACAGGTATCTGTCTATGAACCAATGGCAAATCAAGCATCTTGCCAACCATATCTTTATATCTCTCGTCCTTTGGATTAACTGCTACTGCTGTATCACCAAGCAATGTTTCTGGACGTGTAGTTGCAAGGTCAATATAACCTGTGCCATCTACAGTTTTATATCTTAGATGCCAAAAATGCCCTGCCTGATTTTCATACTCAACCTCTGCATCTGAAATAGATGTAAGACATACAGGACACCAGTTAATAATGCGTTCCCCACGGTATATAAGATTTTTGTTATAAAGTTTTACAAATACTTCTTTAACTGCTCTGTTACAGCCTTCATCCATAGTAAATCTTTCTCTATCCCAGTCACATGATGAACCAATTTTTTTAAGTTGTTCTACAATACGTCCACCATATTGCTTTTTCCAGTCCCAAACTCTTTCAAGGAATTTCTCTCTGCCAAGACCTTCCTTTGTAAGACCTTCGTTTTTAAGCGTCTCAACAACTCTTGCCTCAGTAGCGATAGAGGCATGGTCTGTGCCAGGAAGCCATAACGCTTCATATCCCTGCATTCTTTTAAAACGTATAAGAATATCCTGTAATGTATTGTCAAGCGCATGTCCCATATGAAGCTGCCCTGTAATATTTGGTGGTGGCATAACGATGGTAAATGGTTTCTTATCTTTGTTTACCTTTGCATGAAAATACTTCTTTGCAAGCCATTTTTCATATGTCCTCTGTTCAATATCAGAGGGATTATAATTTTTTTCCAATTCTTTAGCCATAAATTTTCCTCATTTCTGATAATAAGATAAAAACGCTCCTTGCCATATATCAAAGAGCGTTAATTTACATCTGTTATACGTCTGCTTATATTAAGCAAGTTTTGACTTTGCAATTTCTGCAAGGGCTGCAAAACCCTCTGGGTCACTTACTGCCATCTCTGCAAGCATCTTTCTGTTAAGGTCTATGCCAGCAAGTTTAAGTCCATACATAAACTTACTGTAGGAAAGTCCACTCAGCCTTGCAGCAGCATTGATACGAACTATCCACAACCTTCTAAACTGCCTTTTTCTTTCTTTTCTGCCAGAGTAGGAAGTATTAAGAGCTCTCATAACTGACTGTTTTGCAACTCTATATTGTTTAGACCTTGCTCCTCTGTAACCTTTCGCAAGTTTTAATACCCTATTATGCTTTTTTCTTGCATTTAAACCGCCTTTAACACGTGCCATCTTAAAATTTCCTCCTTGACTTATTTTGAATATGGTAATATGCGCTTCATCATCTTAGCATTAGTAGCATCAATTTCCACTGCCTGTCTAAGCCTTCTTTTCCTTTTTCTTGATTTCTTATTTAAAATATGGCTCTTATTAGCTTTCATTTTCATAAGTTTACCTGTTCCAGTAACCTTAAAGCGTTTAGCCGCTGCTCTTTTTGTTTTAATTTTTGGCATAATATATTCCTCCTTATGATTATTATATCTATTGAATAGCCATAAAACTTTACTAACGTTTTTGTGATAAAAACATAACCATAGAACGCCCTTCCATCTTTGGCGGCTTATCTATAACAGAAACATCACTTAACAATTCATAAAAACTGTCAAGAATTTGCTTGCTATAACTTATATGAGCCATCTCACGTCCACGGAAACGTAATGTAACTTTAACTTTATCACCTTTTGTAAGAAACTTTCTGGCATGGTTTGCTTTAGTATTAAGGTCGTTCTTGTCTATATTAGGTGACAGCCTTACTTCCTTGACTTCCATAGTTTTTTGTTTCTTTTTAGCTTCTTTTTCCTTGCGTGCAAGTTCATAACGATATTTGCCATAATCAATAATCTTGCATACCGGCGGCTTTGCCCCTGGTGCAATCTTTACAAGATCAAGCTCTGCTTCACGTGCCAGTTTCATAGCTTCTTTAGCTGACATAATACCTAACTGCTCCCCAGTTTCACTAATCAGACGAACTTCCTTATCCCTGATTCTTTCATTAATCATTAACTCGCTAATGGCAGTACACCTCCAAAAATAAAAATATAGAAAAAAACGTGGAAAGCAAAGACAATCCACGTTTTTTAATTAATATATATACATAAATTATACAAATTATTACTTTTTAAATATATCAACTATAAAAACCCAAGTCACTGTCATGTGCTAAGGTGAGAGCGGATTACTCTGCTTTACTGCTGCCTGTACAGCAATTAGCATATTATCATATGCTTTGTACCTTGTCAAGTAGTTTTTTGGCAAAATTTGAATTTTATACCTTGACAAGTAAAGATAATCATAATATAATTATCGAATGTGGCGTGTGATATGCTGAACCATAAGCCCCGGTATAGCATATATCTATACGCAATTATTACAGTAAATAGAAATTCTTAGTAATGATATTAGGAGGTACGGGGATGAAAAGTTTTATGGCTAGCCCATCCACAATTAAAAGAAAATGGTATGTAATTGATGCTACAGGACATACATTAGGACGTCTCTCATCAGAAGTTGCTAATGTATTAAGAGGTAAAAAGAAACCAATTTATACACCTCACATTGATACTGGCGATTATGTAATCGTAATTAATGCTGATAAAATAAAAGTTACAGGCAAGAAGCTTGATCAGAAAATATATTATAACCATTCCAGTTATGTAGGAGGAATGAAAGAAACGACACTCAAAGATATGCTCGCTAAAAAACCTGAGTATGTTATCAACCATGCTGTAAAAGGTATGCTTCCAAAAGGACCACTTGGACGCCAGATGCTGAGAAAACTCCATGTTTATGCAGGCGCAGAGCATTTACATGAAGCACAGAAACCAGAAGTTTTAAAAATTAGCGAAAGAGCATAATTGAGAGGAGGAAAATACAGTGGCAAGTGCAAAGTTTTATGGAACAGGCAGGAGAAAGAGCAGCGTTGCTAGAGTGTATTTATTACCAGGTACAGGTAAAATTACAATAAATAAAAGAGACATGGATGATTATTTTGGTCTTGAAACACTGAAAATAATTGCTCGCCAGCCTTTTGAAGTTACAAATACATCTGATAAATATGATGCAAAGATTACTGTACGTGGAGGCGGTTTCACAGGACAAGCAGGTGCAATCAGACATGGTATTGCAAGAGCACTCCTTACAGTAGATGCTGATTTCCGTCCTTTACTTAAAAAGGCAGGATATCTAACACGTGATTCACGTATGAAAGAACGTAAAAAATATGGTCTTAAAAAAGCACGTAGAGCACCACAGTTCTCAAAGAGATAATCTTTCGGAAACGAAGATATCAAGAAAAACCCATTTTACAAGGGTTACAGAGGTTGTGGAAAGTTGTCAGATGTGCTGGAATTTACATCATATGCAACAGGTATGCAACAAAGAGTATGATATGTATAGGACATTTTTCAGTACAAATACTGGGAAATGTCCTTTTTTATCTCAATATTAGCACTTGCTAAAATTGAGTGCTAATCTTCCTATGTATAAGATAGCATAAAAAGGATATTTGGTCAATACTAAAAGTGAAAAAATCACAAATAGAACAAAAAAATATACAAAAAGGTGCAGAAAACAGGTTGGTTGATGTTGACAAACGTGAATAAATCACATTATAATTGAATATATTATATACATATAAGAGAAAGAAGGTATGGGTATGTTAATTGGATTTGCCGTAAGTAATTATAAATCTTTTAAAGATGGACAAAGAATTTCGTTTGAAGCAAGTAAGATTACAAGACATAAGACTCATGTCGCGATTAAAAGAAATAAGAGAATATTAAAGAGTGGATTGATTTTTGGCGCTAATGCAGGAGGAAAAAGTAATTTAGTAAAGGCAATACGATTTTCTAGAGAAATAGTGCTAAGCGGGTTAGATAAAGTTAATTTAAGTAAAGGGCATTTTCGTATTGAAGGTGATATGTATAAACAACCAGGTATATTTGAATATAGGATTATTGTTGGAGATTTCGAGTACTCTTATGGAATAGCAATATCCTATTTAGATAAAACAATACTAAGTGAATGGTTGATAAGAATGGAAAATTCTGGAAAAGAAATATATCTTTTTAATCGTGAGGTCGATGACAATAATATTAGTCATGCAGAGAGTGAAGCCGAATATACAAGTACAGAAGAAAAGTTTAAAATGGATTTCTATTTAGAAGGTTTTTCAGAAAATATGTCAGAAGCATATAAGCGAAAAACTATATTAAGTGATATAGCATTGCGTGCGAATGAAAAAACTGGTATATTTGCAGAAATTAGAAAAGTATATGAATGGTTTGAAGATATCATAATTTTGTTTCCTAGTTCAAAGTACAATGGATTAAATGAAGTTGCTGCAGATAAAGATAAAAAGATGTTTTTTTCTAGTATAATGAGTTATTTCGATACAGGAATTGAATCTGTTGAGGGTGAAAGTCAGCAGATGGATTTTGATAAAATTTTGGATAACATACCAAGAGATGAGGCAGAAAAAATAAAGATAGATATATCTAATGCAGCAAACGAGCATCCAATTATGTTTAAAGTAGATGAACAAGTATTTGAACTTCGAAAAGATGAGAATGGGAATATTGTATACAATAAATTAATGTTGAATCACGGAAATGCGAACGATATGTTTGATTACAATGATGAATCTGACGGTACAAAGAGATTATTTGATTTAATTCCGCTATTTTATGAAAATAGAAGAGTAAGTATGATTTTAATTGATGAAATTGATAGGAGTTTGCATACAAATCTTACTAGGAAATTCTTGGAACTTTTTTATGAAGTAGTTGAAGATAGAGATTGCCAATTAATTGCAACAACACATGATTCAAACTTGTTAGATTTGGAGTTATTAAGACAAGATGAAATATGGTTCGTTGAACGTCAGGATGATCATAGTTCAAAAGTATTTTCATTAAACAAATTTAAGGAAAGATTTGACAAAAAAATTGATAAAGAATATCTGATAGGTAGATATGGGGCTATTCCAATATTTGATAATAATTTTGTATTGGAGGAAATTTATGAAGAATAGATATAGATTAAGTTCCAATGCATTTGAACGTGAGGATGAAGAAGACAAAGTAGAACCACAAAAGATTTTTTTCTTGTCTGTTGAAGGAAATGATACAGAAAAGGAATATTTTGATGGAATATCTGCAAATAGACGTCAATTGGGAATAAATGCAGTTGTAGATGTGCAAGTGTTGAATAGAAGACGAAAGGATACTAATAGTGCTCCGCAGCAGGTGGTTGAATTGTTGGAGGAATACTTAAGGTTAAGAGAGAATGGAAAAGAATCACTGATTGAGGATATTCCAGAATCATTTATACAAAAATATGGTGTGGATTTTATAAAATGTTTTTTAGAAGATGAATCAGGAATTACTAAGCGACAAAGGAATGAGTTTGTAACAGATTTATTAAAGATAGGATATGATATAAATTACAGAAAGTATTTACAGAAGTATAATAGTGATTTAGATGAATTTGGTATTCTTATTGATAGAGATGTGCAAACACATTCAGAGTTGAATATGATAGAATGCATTAAGCATTGTAAAGAGAATAATTATTCATGTTATATTGTTAACCCTTGTTTTGAATTTTGGTTACTCCTCCATCTTTCGGATGTTAAAAAGGAGTATGCTGATAAATTGAAGGATATAAGTGAAAATAAGAAAGTATCTGATAGACATACTTTTGTAAGTAAAGAGGTATCGTTAAAAGCACATCATGGAAAGAGTGGTATAAATTTTAAGAAAAATTATTTGTCCAATATAGATATTGCAATAGAAAGAGCTAAAGCATTTTCATCAGACGAACAAGAACTAATTGATAATATTGGTTGCAATATTTGGAAATTGATCGAAGCAATGAAAAATTATGGATTAAAATAATGAGCTGTGTAATAGCGTAGATGATATACTTTCTTTGTTAAAAACTACGCTTGTTTGCGTATGAAATAGTGTATTTGTTCGAATAGAGAAGGAGGCTAATATGGCATTAATTAAAAATGAGATTCCTATACTTGAGTATGATACAGAAGAACATGCTGTATTGATGCCGGGAGAAAGATGGAGTTATGAGTTTACAGAGAAAGCAGTTATGTTGTTTATGGAACCAGAGATAGAAGAATATGTTATAAATCATGAATGCGAGCTGGTTGGAGAATTTGAGAGTGTTACAAAAACATTTTTGGTTTATAAGACAGTACACAAAGGTATTCCAATTACATTTTGTCAGGCACCATTAGGTGGTGCAGGAGCGGTCCAGATTATGGAGCAGCTTATTAAAGGTGGTGCGAAGAAAATAATTGCAGTAGGCTGTTGTGGTTCTTTGGTTGAAGATACAGAAGGAGATTATTTTATACCAACATCCGCTTTGCGACAGGAAGGTACATCATATCATTATTTACCACCATCAAGAGAAGATAATTATAAAGAAAAAAACTAATTTATAAAAATACTTAAGGAAGCTGTCACATTAAGAAAAAATAATGCGACAGCTTTCTTGCATATCAATTTAATATTAAATGACTTCAAGGGATTTATTTAATTCCTCTGTGCCTTCTAGCACAAAGCGTCCGTTTTCTATAATTTTTACAAAAGAGCCATCACTTTTATGGACTGTTATATCACCAAGTTCATTGTATGGTATTGTTATATCAGTGTGGCAGTTAAAGTATGCATGTGTACTGTCTGTACTACGAAGTCTTGAGTAGTCATTTTCCTTGCATTTCATTTCTTTTCCATCAGGATTATATGTGTGCATTTCTTCTTCATGTGAAAAGCAGGTATCACCTATTGCAAAGTGTGGACCTGTTTTTTCTGTTATAAGTATTGGCAGCAGGTGTGATATATTATATTTTTGTCCCATCTGGTATGCAGTAGTGTTTGTACCGATTGCAAATTCTCCCATTGGAAGTGTTTCATGCTGGAATAAAAGGTTTTCTTTAATATATTTTTTATTTTCATCTTCTGAATCAAAGTTTTTGCATGAATAATCTGTAATAACTCCGTCTTTAAACTGCAATTTTAAATCTATATATTTAAGACCATTTAGATAGATAGAAACTGCATGTAAAATTCCATTTGTGCCAATAAGCTTTGGTGAAGTAAAGACTTCTCCAAGAGGAATATTAACATCTGCAAGACAATTTTCAAACTTAGTCTCTTTTTGTGGATTGTCAATAGGAGACAGTGCAACTGTTATATCAGTTATATTTTTATTCCTGCCTGTAATAGTTACATATTCGCCCATGTCAAGTGCATTGATAATATGTGTCTGTATTTTTTCATATGTAAATGTATCAAGAGTGTTTACTTTGATGGTTTCATCAAAAATTTTTTTATAGTCCTTTCCAATTTCAGGCACAGGATATGATATTATAGTAAAACTTACGGTGTCTGCTGGTATAAATTCATTGGATAAAAGGGAAGCTTCTGCTTTGTAATTAATATATTGTTTTTGCTGTTTTTCACTAAAGCATGGTGCCATCTTTTTTTCTAGTGGCAAAAAATTTGTTTCTCCAAATGTTTCTATAACAGCTGGTCCTGCATATTCTGCTGCAAGCTGTTTCATATCTTCATAAGCAAGACGTTGTGCGTGTAAGCGGCGGTCTGCAAGTGCTTTGTCAAATATTATCGACTCGTCCATACGGTGGTCATAATCATACTGTTTATTGGCACTGCCGCCATAGTAGCCAACTTTTCCATGTGCATTACGGTGTATAAGACTAGTGCTGGCTCTATAGATACAAGGTTCTAATCCCATTGCTCTAAACTGTATAATAGCTTCACGTATAACACGTTCAAAGCCAAGTGTATAGCGTATATTGACAGTTTTTTTCTTAGAAAGGTCGATGTGATATGCTTCAAATCCTTTTCTATATCCTTCTGTAAATGTCTTTGCCATACTTTTTATCTTATCTTCTGGTAGTGTATTTAAGTATTCTGATGTCTTATATTCATTTTCAGATATATATTCACCAAAAAGATAAAGGTATGATGGATTAGAAAGGTCTGCATTCATAATGATATCTGTGGCAAATGACATATCAGGATTTAAAAGCGAGCGTGTCCTATCAGCAGCTAAAATATCAGCATAATCAAAAAAATGAAAGTAAATTGCGTTGTGAATTTCTTCATCTGTACCCCTATCCTCCACAAGGTTGTATATTTCAATAAAAAGTTCAAAATATGTGGCAAGGTAAAAAAGACGTTCTTCAAATGCATATGCAATACACCCACGAAGTTCTGTGTATAATACACATAGAAGTTTTCCCATCTTATCACCAAGTTTGTCTATAGCAAAGTCTGGGTTTGCATAACTGTTCTTATAGTTACCATTTTTAATATCTTCATATAGAAACTCATTCATGTATTGCAGTGCTCTTGTTGTCATTTTGTTAATTTCACCTGAGCTTACAAGATGGTATGCTTCATACACTTGTAGAACAAATCCTGCTGTTTTTCTAAAATATTCTGCCATCTCTTCTGAAAGCACAGAATTTTCTAAATTAGTTTCATCATGTATCGCTTTAACACGTTCTACTGCGAGTTGAAATCTTTCCATATATGTCTGATTTTCATTTATTATATACTGGTTATTTGTCATTGCTATTAATCCTTTCAAATTTCTTTTAAGATTGTGTCCAATATGTTTTTAATTCTGTTCTGGCAGGTGTGCAAAGTAGAAACTTTATTATATGCGTTTTGTACAATTTTGTTTCTTATACTGTCATGTGATAAATAAAATCCTGCTTTATCTTTAAGTTCATCAGAATCTTCAAATATAATAATGTCTTTATCTGGTTTAAAATAATCTAAAAGTTCAATTCTGTAATCTGTCATAAGAAAACCACCACTGCTTAATATATCCCATACACGCAAAGGTATGCCAGTTTTAATATTAGGTATGGTCATATTGAGGTTTATTTTGCTCTGATTAAAAATAATAGGAGCTTGTGTATAGTAATCTACGCTTTTATGGCATTTTACAAATGGAAGTTCATCGGTATTACTGCCAGTAAAAAGATGCAGAAAATGTCTGTTACCATCTAATATGCTTTTATTCAAGTACAATGAAAGCCTGTTAAGATATAAAACTCTTTGCATGGATGCTGCCTTAAACCCCAGTACAGTTGTTGAAAACAACGTGCGTATATCTGCAAATGAATCTGGTGATTTATTATAATTTGTCAATTCTTCAAGCAGTAAACATATATCTGGGGTAAGAAGCTTTTCAATAATATTGCCGCCTGATACTTGAAGCTGTGCATAAAGTGCACCGTCAAAGTATCCACATAAATAGTCAGGAAGTTTTGCTGCTATATTATCAAAAGAGTTTTTTTCATACAAGCTGCCTATAAATGATATATCATATTTATATATGGGTGCAGGAATAATAAAGTTTGTATCTGTACCAGCTGCAAGTGGAAGATGGTATATATGCTTTACTCCAATATTTTTAAACTCTTCATAATTAGAATAATCAAATGTAAATATAAAGTTTGTATCATAAAATACAGAGCTGTTGTACATTGCAAGAAGTGGACTATCGCAATTCCAACAGACATACGGTGTTGAAGTTTCATGGCACGCCTTAGAAAGCACTGGAAAGTAATTAATAGAAAATAATAAGTCATATTTATGCTTTCTTAGCTTGTTTATAAGTTTTTGCGTATATTCTGTATCGTTTTCAATGCTATAAGGTTTTTCTTTATATAAAGTTATATTATTGCCAAGCTTTGTGATAGTGTCTTCAATAATTTTCTGGTTATAACAATTCCAATGGTATATTAATATTTTCATAAAAAGATTTTAACACATCCAAACATTTGCGTCTATATCACATTATTAAATGATAGTGAAACTTTATCTTAATATATGAAAATTTTACTTGAATTACTCTCATGTGAAGGGTATAATATATATAACAAACAGCAAAGGAGTGGTTCATATGCAGTACATTATTAGTGGCAAAAATATTGATGTTACAGAGGGGCTTAGAACAGCAGTTATTGATAAGATTGGGAAACTTGAAAGATATTTTGTTCCTGAAACAGAAATACATGTGACACTTAGTGTGGAGAAGGAAAGACAGAAAATTGAAATTACTATACCTATGAAAGGAAATATAATAAGAGCGGAGCAAGTCAGCGATGATATGTATGTTTCTATAGATTTGGTTGAAGAGATTATTGAACGTCAGCTTCGCAAGTATAAGAATAAAATAATTGACCAGCAACAATCAGCAATCGGTCTTAGCAAGGCTTTTGTAGAAGAAGAGGTAGAGGATGAAGAAGAGATTAAAATTATTCGTTCTAAGAGATTTGCAATGAAGCCTATGGACCCAGAAGAGGCGTGTATTCAGATGGAATTGCTAGGTCATAGTTTTTATGTCTTCCGCAATTCGTCAACAGATGAAGTAAATGTAGTTTACAAAAGGAAAGGGAATACATTTGGTCTTATAGAGCCTGAGTTCTGATGCTTTATGGCATATTTGACAAGATTGGCTGTAAAAAAGTAATAAATAATTAAACATATGGACAGGCTATAAAGAGTTGGTTATAATCTTTATAGCCTTTTTTAAATTATGAGTTGATTACAAAATGATTTAATGATATACTTTAGAATGATTTGTTTTAATATTACTTTTAATTGAGATTGTATAGGAGTGAAATTCATGGGTTTAATTAGTAAGATATTCGGAACACATAGTCAGCATGAAGTAAAGCGTATAATGCCAATAGTTGACAAAATAGAGGCTCTCGCTCCAGAATTTGAGAAGCTAAGTGATGAAGAGCTAAAGGCAAAGACACCTGAATTTAAAGAAAGACTCGCTAATGGTGAAACACTTGACGATTTACTGCCAGAGGCATATGCTACTGTCAGAGAGGCTGCTACCAGAGTGTTAGGTATGCGCCATTATCGAGTGCAGCTTATTGGTGGTGTTATATTACACCAAGGGCGTATCACAGAGATGCGTACTGGTGAAGGAAAGACTCTTGTATCAACTCTTCCTGCATATCTTAACGCTCTTGAAGGCAAAGGTGTACACATTGTAACTGTTAATGACTATCTGGCAAAGCGTGACGCTGAGTGGATGGGACAGGTTCATGAATTTCTGGGGCTTACAGTTGGTGTAATCTTAAATGATTTAGATAGTGATGAAAGAAGAGAAGCGTATAACTGTGATATCACATATGCTACTAATAATGAATTAGGTTTTGACTATTTGCGTGACAATATGGTTGTATATAAGGAAGACCTTGTGCAGCGTACACTTAACTATGCAATTATAGACGAAGTTGACTCTGTGCTTATAGATGAAGCACGTACACCTCTTATTATTTCAGGTCAGAGCGGCAAGTCAACTAAACTGTATGAAGCCTGTGATATATTTGTAAAACAGTTAGAGAAAGGCACTGCAAAAGAGCTTTCAAAGATAGATATTCTTATGAATGAAGCAGAGGAAGAGACAGGGGATTACGTTGTCGATGAAAAAGACAAAAATGTAAACTTAACTGCGGAAGGCGTGAGAAAGGCGGAGAGATTTTTTCAGGTTAAAAACCTTGCAGACCCTGACAACCTTGAACTACAACACAATATTAACCTTGCTTTAAGGGCACATTCACTTATGTTTAGGGATAAAGACTATGTTGTAAATGATGATGAGGTTCTTATTGTAGATGAATTTACTGGTCGTATAATGCCTGGCAGAAGGTTTTCTGACGGACTGCATCAGGCGATTGAGGCAAAAGAACACGTAAAAGTCAAGAGAGAAAGTAAAACTCTTGCAACTATAACTTTCCAGAACTTCTTTAATAAATATGTTAAAAAATCTGGCATGACTGGTACTGCTCTTACAGAGGAAAAAGAATTTCGTGATATTTATGCTATGGATGTTGTTGAAGTGCCTACAAACTTGCCTGTAATCCGTGTGGATTATGACGATGCAGTTTATAAAACACAGGAAGAGAAGTTTAATGCTGTTGTAGCTGATATTGAAGAGGCACATAAAAAAGGGCAGCCTGTGCTTGTTGGCACTATTAATATTGATACATCAGAATTTTTAAGTGATAAGTTAAGGCGTAAAGGTATACAGCACAAAGTCTTAAATGCTAAGTTCCATGAATTAGAAGCTGAGATAATAGCTGACGCAGGACAGATGGGTGCAGTTACGATTGCTACTAATATGGCCGGACGTGGTACTGATATTAAGCTTGGTGATGGAGTTAAAGAACTTGGTGGACTTAAGATAATAGGTACAGAAAGACACGAATCAAGGCGTATAGATAATCAGTTAAGAGGACGTGCTGGTCGTCAGGGAGACCCAGGTGAATCAAGGTTTTATATCTCACTTGAAGATAATCTTATGCGCTTGTTTGGTTCAGAGAAGCTTATGGGGCTTTTTTCTGCAATGCCTGATGGTGAGCAGCTTGAACACAAGATGCTTTCAAGTGCTATTGAAAGTGCACAAAAAAAGATTGAGGGCAATAACTTTGGAATAAGAAAGAATTTGCTTGAATTTGACCGTGTAAACAATGAGCAGAGAGAAGTTATATATAAAGAGAGACGTCAGGTCTTAGATGGTGACAATATGCGTGACACCATCTATAAGATGATTACTGATGTAGTTGAAAAGTGTGTCAACTCTGTAATAAGTGATGATACATCGGCAGAAGATTGGGATATTCATGAACTTAACAATATCCTTATACCTATTATACCTATGAATAAGATAAAACTTACAGAAGACCAGATAAAGCATATTACTAAGGCAGAACTTGTACAACAGCTTAAAGAAGATGCAGTAAAGGTATATGAGGCGAAAGAAGCTGAATTTCCTGACCCTGATGAGATACGTGAAGTTGAGAGGGTTATACTTCTTAAAGTTATTGACAGGAAGTGGATGGACCATATAGATGATATGGACCAGCTGCGCCAAGGCATAGGTCTTCAAGCATATGGACAAAGAGACCCAGTTGTAGAATACAAGTTCGCTGGATTTGATATGTTTGATGCAATGATTGATGCTATTTCAGAGGAGACTGTAAAGGTTCTTACACATATACAGATAGAGCAGAAAGTTGAACGTGAACAGGTTGCCAAAGTAACGGGAACAAATAAAGATGAAACAGTGAGTAAGACTCCAAAAAAGAGAACTGGTAAGAAAATACAGCCAAACGACCCATGTCCATGTGGCAGTGGCAAGAAATACAAGATGTGTTGTGGAAAGAAGCTTTAAATTGGATTGTTTGATTTGAATTGAGGTGAATGAATGATAGCGTTTGATAATATAAAGATGGTACTGGCAAAATATGAAGAACCTATTAAAAATATGGCTTATTCACTCGATTTGTATAATAAAAAAAACAGGGCAGAGGAACTGGACAAGACCATGGAGGAACCGGGTTTCTGGGATAACCCGGCTTCTTCTGCGTTGATAGTACAGGAAAGCAGAAAGATTAAATCTGTCATTGAAAGATATGAAAAACTCTGCAAAGACAGAGATGATATGATTGAATTGATAGAAATATCAGAAGAAGAAAATGATGCTAGTACACTCCCTGACATTGAAGATACATTAAAGAGTTTTGAACAGGAATTTGAGGATTTAAGAATAGAAACTCTTCTTAACGGTGAATATGACAAAGATAATGCAATTCTTACATTACATGCTGGTGCAGGAGGTACAGAAAGTTGCGACTGGGCAAGTATGCTTTGTAGAATGTACCAAAGATGGGCTGAAAAGAAAGGCTATCAAGTAGAAATGTTAGACTTTTTAGATGGTGACGAGGCAGGCTACAAGTCAGTGACACTTCAAATAAACGGTGAAAATGCATATGGCTACCTTAAATCAGAACATGGCGTACACAGACTTGTAAGAATTTCACCGTTCAACGCAGCAGGAAAGCGTCAGACATCATTTGTATCATGTGATGTAATGCCTGATATAGAAGAGGACTTAGATGTTGAGATTGATGATGATGATATACGAATAGATACTTACCGTTCAAGTGGTGCAGGAGGACAGCATATCAATAAAACATCATCTGCGATACGCATTACTCACTTTCCAACAGGAATAGTTGTACAATGCCAGAATGAGCGTTCACAACATATGAATAAAGATAAAGCTATGAAAATGTTAAAAGCAAAACTATATATATTAAAGCAAAAAGAACAGCTTGAAAAAGCAAGTGGAATAAGAGGGGAAGTAATGGACAATGGATGGGGCAGTCAGATACGCTCATATGTCTTGCAGCCATATACTATGGTTAAAGACCATCGTACAAATTGTGAGTCAGGCAATGCCTCAGCAGTTTTAGATGGTGACTTAGATGCATTTGTAAATGCCTATCTAGCATGGAATACACAGACTGCATAAGCAGAGAATGGAGAATAAAATGATTAATGTAAGTATATTAGGATATGGTACTATCGGTTCTGGCGTTTTTAGCATTTTAAATGAAAACAGTGATATTATAACAAAAAGAAATGGCGAAAAGATATGCGTAAAATCTGTACTTGATTTAAGAGCATTTCCAGGAGACCCTGTAGAAAGTGTACTTGTACATGATTTTTCTGAGATAGAAAATGATGAAGAGGTGCAGATAGTTGTTGAAACTATGGGAGGACTTCATCCTGCGTATGATTTTGTAAAAGCATGTCTTGAAAAAGGAAAAAGTGTGTGTACATCTAATAAAGCACTTGTTGCCGAATTTGGACCAGAACTTTTAAATATTGCAGAAGAAAAGAAGTGTAATTTCTTATTTGAAGCAAGTGTTGGTGGTGGGATTCCGATTATACGCCCTCTTAAAACTTCGCTTGCACCAGATGAAATATTGGAGATTTCAGGTATTTTAAATGGTACTACAAACTATATACTTACTGCAATGGCAGAACAGGGTACAGATTTTGCAACGGCTCTTAAAGATGCTCAGGATAAAGGCTATGCAGAAAAAGACCCTTCGGCTGATGTAGAAGGCTACGACACATGTAGAAAGATTGCAATTCTTACATCACTTGCATATGGATATCAAGTGGATTTTGAAGACATATACACAGAAGGAATTACAAAAATTACAGAACGTGATATAAATTATGCAAAAAAACTTGAAGCTAAAATTAAGATATTTGGCTCAAGTAAAAAAGTAGGTGACAAAGTAAGTGCAATGGTTGCACCATCACTTATAACATCTGAACATCCACTTTACGGAGTTGATGGTGTATTTAATGCAATTCTTGTAAAAGGAAATATGGTTGGAGATGTTATGTTTTATGGTCAAGGCGCAGGAAAACACGCTACAGCAAGTGCTGTAGTTTCAGATATTATGGAAGCTTCAAAACATCTTGGAATAAATATAAAGACAATATGGAATCCTGATAAGCTATCTCTTGTACCATTTAAAGAACACAATTCCAAGTTCTTTGTAAGGCTTTCAGGCAACAGTGAAGATAATGCCGCAAAAGCTTTAAAAGCATTTGGCAATGTTATTCCTATAGATGCGGGATATGATGATGAATATGCATTTATTACAATGAATATGTCAGAGAAAGCATTTGATAAAGCGGCAAGGGAAGTTGGAAATGTTATTAATAAAATTCGTATTGACGCTTAAGATTGGAGGAAAATCGTGAAATATATTGTAGTTTTAGGAGATGGAATGGCAGATGAACCAATTAAGGAAATAGAAGGTAAGACACCTCTTGAATATGCCAGGACACCAGTTATGGATAAACTCGCCAAAAAGTCAGAGATTGGTCTTGCACATACCATTCCAGAGGGAATGAAACCTGGAAGTGACACAGCAAATCTTGCAGTACTAGGTTACGACCCAAAGAAATATTATACAGGGCGTTCTCCGCTTGAGGCACTTAGTATAGGTGTTCCAATGAAAGATACAGATATTGCACTGCGCTGCAATATTGTTACTGTATCAGACGACAACCTTCCATATGAGGAAAAAACTATAATAGACCACAGCTCTGGAGAGATTACTACAGAAGATGCTGATATTCTTATTAAGGCAATACAAAAAGAGTTAAATACTGATACTTATCAATTTTATACAGGCACAAGTTATAGACACTTGCTTATCTGGAATAAGGGTAGCGTAGTAGAATTAACACCACCACATGATGTGCTTGGGCAGACTATAGGACAATATCTGCCAGAAGATGCAAAATTGCGTGAAATGATGAAAAAAAGCTATGATATACTTAACAATCATCCGATTAATGTAGAACGTGCAAAGAAAGGACTTAATAAAGCTAATTCTCTGTGGTTTTGGGGAGCTGGAACACGTCCAGCACTTGATTCATTTGAAGGTAAATTTGGTAAAAAAGGTGCAATGATATCAGCTGTTGACCTTTTAAAAGGGATTGCAAAGGGCACAGATATGTTTAATATAGATGTTTATGGTGCTAATGGCACACTTGAAACCAACTGGGAGGGAAAGGCAAACGCAGCTGTTAAAGCTTTGCTTGAAGATGGTTATGACTTTGTATATATCCATATGGAAGCACCAGATGAGATGGGACATCAAGGAAGTCTTGAGCGCAAAATCAAATCTATTGAATATATTGACAGCCGTGTATTAGATATAATTGTTAATAAGATGGATGCATCAGGAAAAGATTATAGAATGTTAATTATGCCTGACCATCCAACTCCAATATCATGCCGTACACATACATCAAATCCTGTTCCATATATGCTTTATGACAGCAGAGCCAACAAAAATAAAACATGGCTATATAATGAAGCAGATGCAGCAAAAAGTGGCAATGTAGTAGAACAGGGATATACTCTTATGAATAAATTGTTAGAAAGGTATTAATTAAGGAGGAATGTTATGTTAGTAGTGAAGAAATTCGGTGGTACATCTGTCGCTGATAAGGAGAGAATTTTTAATGTTGCAAACCGCTGCATTGAAGAGTATAAAAAAGGAAACCAAGTTTTAGTGGTTTTATCAGCTATGGGAAAACAGACAGATGTATTACTTGATATGGCAAAGGATATTAACCCAAAGGCAGCAAGGCGTGAAATTGACATGCTTCTTACAACAGGTGAACAGACATCCGTTGCCCTTATGGCAATGGCTATAGATGCTCTTGGCTATCCTGTAATTTCCATGAATGCATTTCAGGTCGCTATGCATACAACGGCTGACTATGGCAATGCAAGAATTAAAAGGATTGACACAGAACGGATTAAGAACGAGCTTGACAACCGCCGCATAGTGGTTATTACAGGCTTTCAGGGAGTTAATAAATATGACGACTACACTACACTTGGCAGAGGCGGCTCTGATACTACTGCTGTAGCACTTGCAGCAGCACTTCATGCAGATGCTTGTGAAATATATACAGATGTAGATGGGGTATTTACAGCAGACCCAAGAATTGTACCAAAAGCACGCAAGCTTGACGAAATTACTTATGATGAAATGCTTGAACTTGCAAGCCTTGGAGCAGGAGTTCTTCATAATCGTTCAGTTGAAATGGCTAAAAAATATGGTGTGCAGCTTGTTGTACGTTCAAGCCTGAATAAAAGCGAAGGAACAGTAGTTAAGGAGGAAAGTAATATGGAGAAGATGTTAGTCAGTGGAGTTGCTACAGATGAAAATGTTGTACAGATAGCAGTTGAAAACCTGCCAAATAAGCCAGGAGTTGCATTTAAGCTATTTCATCACCTTGCTAACCACAATGTAAATGTAGATATGATACTCCAGTCAGTAGAGCATGATGGGACACAAGACATATGCTTTACAGTTACAGAGGATATGGCAGATACAGCTATAGAAACACTAGAGCGCCATGCTAATTCAAGTCTTAAAGGTTCACATGCAACTGTGACAAGAGATGTTGCTAAGGTCTCTATTGTAGGTGCAGGTATGATGTCTAACGCTGGTGTAGCTGCAAAGATGTTTGAAGCTTTATATGATGCAGGAGTAAATATACTTCAGATTTCTACATCAGAGATAAGAGTAACAGTACTTATTGAAAGAAAATACACAGAAATTGCAGCACAGGCTGTACATGATGCATTTTCACTTGATAATTAATGATGGAGGCGGCTTAAAAGCCGCCTGCACTTTATGGAGGGTGTTATGGATATTGCTGGACAGATTGCAGAAGAGATGTCTATTGCCACATGGCAGACAGAAGCAGTAATAAAGCTTATAGACGAAGGAAATACTATTCCTTTTATAGCAAGGTATAGAAAAGAGGCACATGGCTCTTTAAATGATGAACAGCTGCGCAATTTAAGTGCAAGACTTGTGTATCTTAGGAATCTTGAAGAGAAGAAAGAGCAAGTGCTTGCAAGTATAGAGAAACAGGGAAAGCTTACAGATGAACTGAAAGAACAGATTCTTGAAGCTAAGACACAAGTTGTTGTAGATGACCTTTACCGCCCATACAGACCAAAGAGAAGAACAAGGGCAACTATAGCAAAAGAAAAAGGACTTGAAGGGCTTGCAAATATAATACTAGCGCAAGAAACAACGGAAAGCATTGAAAAAATTGCAGAGGCGTATGTTTCAAAAGAAAAAGAAGTAAATGATATTTATGAGGCAATAGATGGCGCAAAGGATATAATAGCAGAAACAATATCCGACAATGCAGATTTTAGAAGTTATATAAGAAAAGTTACTACAGATGAGGGCATGATTATATCTATTGCCAAAGACAGCGAAGCACAGTCTGTATATGAAATGTACTATGATTTCAGTGAGAAGATAAATAAAATTGCAGGACACAGAGTGCTTGCATTAAATCGTGGGGAAAAGGAAAAATTCCTTGTAGTAAAAATTGAAGCACCTGAAGAAAAAATTTTTACATTTCTTGAGAAAAATATGGGAGTATCTGGCAGTTTCACAGATGTTTTAAAAGAGGCTATAGATGACAGTTATAAAAGGCTTATAGCACCCTCTATAGAACGTGAGATACGAGGTGAATTAACTGAAAAGGCTGAAAATGGTGCAATTAAAGTTTTTGGCAGAAACCTTCAGCAGCTTCTTATGCAGCCGCCTATAACAGGCAGAAATGTGCTTGGCTGGGACCCAGCTTTTCGCACAGGCTGTAAACTTGCGGTAGTTGACAGTACAGGCAAAGTACTTGATACTACAGTTGTATACCCAACTGCACCTCAAAATAAGGTTGAAGAGACTAAACGAGTTGTTAAAGCACTTATTGACAAGTACGATATATCAATAATATCTGTTGGCAATGGCACAGCATCACGTGAGTCTGAACAGATAATTGCACAGATGTTAAAAGAGATAAAAAAACCTGTTCAGTATGTGATAGTTAATGAAGCAGGTGCTTCTGTATATTCCGCAGGAAAACTTGCATCAGAAGAATTTCCTGATTTTGACACTGGACAAAGAAGTGCAGCATCTATTGCACGAAGACTGCAAGACCCACTTGCAGAACTTGTAAAAATCGACCCAAGGTCTATAGGTGTAGGACAGTATCAGCACGACATGAATCAGAAAAAACTTTCAGAAGCTCTTACAGGTGTAGTTGAAGATTGTGTAAATAGCACAGGTGTAGACTTAAATACAGCATCAGCTCCACTTTTAGAATATATTTCAGGAATTTCAAAAACTGTTGCTAAGAATATAGTAATCTACCGTGAGGAGAATGGTAAGTTTACTAACAGAAAGCAACTTTTAAAAGTTGCAAAACTAGGTGCAAAAGCATATGAGCAGTGTGCAGGTTTTATGCGTATACAAGATAGTGACAATCCATTTGACGCAACAAGTGTACACCCCGAATCATATGAGGCAGCAGAAAAACTCTTGAAAAAAATTGGTATTACTTTTGAAGATTTAAAGAAAATACAATTAGAATCATCTAAGAAGAATAAAAATACACTTATTAAAAAAGTTAAAAATAAAAAAGCTATGGCAGAAGAACTTGGAATAGGTGAAATAACTTTAGAAGATATACTTAAAGAACTAGAGAAACCTGCAAGAGACCCTCGTGATGAAATGCCGCTTCCAATACTTCGCACAGATGTGCTTGAAATGAAAGACTTAAAAGAGGGAATGATATTAAAAGGCACAGTGCGTAATGTTATAGATTTTGGAGCGTTTATAGATATAGGCGTCCATCAGGACGGACTTGTACATATATCACAGCTTTCTAGCAGCAAATATGTAAAACATCCTCTTGACGTAGTAAGCGTTGGTGATATTGTAGATGTAAAAGTGTTAAGCGTAGATATTAAGAAACAGCGAATACAGCTTACAATGAAATTATAATATGATGTTCTTATCTGTGGCATAGGAGTGTTTTAGAATGGGATTTTTAGACAAGTATTTTATTGAAATTAAAAACGGCTCAAAAGTGACATACAGCGAAAATGATTTAAATAAGCTTGACAGAACGTATGAAACTGAAGTTTTTTCAAAAACTAATAAGAAGTTTATGTCACCCATGCGTAGGGAAATACAAAAAAGTTTTCATTCACAAGTTAGGGATTATGCCTTTGAGCGTATTTTAGACAAACACTTGTATACATTTAAGTATCTGCTTGTTATTCCTAACCCATATGGTGTTGCAAAACAGACAGCACTGCTTTTATTTAATTCGTCAAATGTATGCAGGGTGCATTACTGCGTAATAGGTGATACGCCTGAATATAATTTTGAGGGTGATTCAATCCCTAGTACAAGACACCGTGTAGCTATTATGGGGCTTTATCATGGCAGAAATAACAAAGTTGATTTACAACTTATAGATGAAGAAAACAATATTGTAAAGCACAGAGTGATAAACATATATGTGCCAGAGATTGCTGGTAAAGCGTCAAATATGGTATATAGCATGGACAAACAAATGTCACATTTTCCATTTATTCTGCTAAATGGTATTTTTTTCAATCCTATTGTAATAGATGGTGAAGGGAAACTTAGATACTCTCTGCAATTAAAGACTGGAAAACTTGGAATGATACCACTTCAAAATGGCAGGTTTTTACTTGCTGATAAAACAGCTGGCAGAATGAATGAATATGGAATTATACATCCTTGCCGATACCATGAGATGGACTATATGGGAAGAGTTTATAAGACATTTTTACTTGAGTATAGTATAGGTCGTGCTATAGCACAAGATAATGACTCACTTTTTCTTGTAACATCATCAGATGCTAATCATATATCTGACTGTATAATTGAGCTTGATATGAACAATGGAAAGATTATACAAAAATGTGATATATCATCAGTGCTTGGAAGTAAGTATCGCACAGTGAAAAACTGGGCAGATATAACAAAACTTGAATACCACAATGGAATGATGTTTATAACTGTTAAAAAGCTTCACTGTATATTAAAACTTAATTGGAAAGAGAAAAAACTTGAGTGGGTGATATCGCCGCCATCAATATGGAAAAAAACGCCAGTTGCAAGGTATCTTCTAAAAGGTATCGACATACATGGTGCTATATGTTCATCACCTGATTATGTATCTGTGCCAGATAATTTTAATAATGAATATGATATTATATTATTTGACACACGCATACGCAGTAGAGTTAAAACTGGCTATAAGACATTTAACAATTCAGTGGTAAAAATTGTCCATATCAATGAAGACGAGAAAACTTACAGTCTTAAAAACAGAGTAAAGCTTGAAAAGTCCCCAAGATATGGAAGTACACTTTATTCTGATGATAAAAAATATTTGCTTGTTATGGAAGGAATATTAAAGAAAAAGAAAAGAAAAAATATTGGCTATAGTTCATGCATTATTGAAATAGATACAGAAAGTGGAGAAACAGTAAAGAGTACAGAGATTGCAAAAGCATTTATAAGTGCATGGGAGTTTAAGCCGCATATAGAGGACTATTGTATACCATTAGAAATAAATGACAATGTTATATTTGGTCATCTAAATCCACCTGAAGAATATACAGGTACTCTGCCTCAGACAGCAAATGAAAAGATTGACAGAGATTACTTTGGCAGACTTAGGATTTGCGATAATCTATTTCTTTTTTCAATGGTACCAGGTATGGTAGACAGAATATATTTTATAGGCAAGAAAAATAAATATGTACAAGACTATTCTGATATAAAGCCGGCTGGCAGAAAGAGATTTTTTGCCATTATGCTTGAGGGACTTAGACCAGATGAATATTTTATATATGTGGAAAGCGAAGGTATAACATACAAACTCAAAAATGAAATAAGAATTGTGAAAAAAGACAAATCTTTGTAAATATTAGATATAAATGGAGGAAACTATGAGTAAATTATCACATTTAGATGAGCTGGAAGCAGAAGCAATTTACATTATGCGTGAAGTTGCAGCAGAGTCTGAAAAACCTGTTATGCTGTATTCTATAGGAAAAGACAGCTCTGTTATGCTTCATATTGCTTTGAAAGCATTTTACCCTGACAAGCCGCCATTTCCATTTCTTCATGTAGACACTACATGGAAATTTAAGGAAATGATAGAGTTTCGTGACAATATGGCTAAAAAATATGGGCTTGAAATGCTTGTATACACTAATGAAGAGGGAAGAGCACAAGGTATAAACCCATTTGACCATGGCTCTGCTTACACGGATATTATGAAGACACAGGCACTTAAACAGGCACTTGACAAGTATCAGTTTACCGCAGCTTTTGGCGGCGGAAGACGTGACGAAGAAAAGTCTAGGGCAAAGGAGAGAATTTTCTCATTTAGAAATTCCGCACATGCATGGGACCCTAAGAATCAAAGACCCGAGATGTGGAAGCTTTTTAATACAAAGATATTTAAAGGGGAAGAAGTAAGGGTATTTCCTCTTTCTAATTGGACTGAAAAGGATATATGGCAGTATATAAGAAGAGAAAACATCGAAATACCATCGCTTTACTTTGCCAAAGAACGTCCTGTTGTATACCGTGACGGCAATATAATTATGGTAGATGATGAGCGTATGAGGCTTGAACCTGGCGAAAAACCAGTGATGAAAAAAGTGCGTTTCCGCACGCTTGGATGCTATCCTCTTACAGGTGGGATAGAATCAGATGCAGATACACTTGATGCCATTATTGAAGAGACATTAAGCGCAGTTTCTTCCGAGAGGACAAGCAGAGTAATTGACAACGAGGCAGCAGGAAGCATGGAAAGAAGAAAGAGAGAGGGGTATTTCTAATATGCAAAGTTTACTAAAATTTATTACATGTGGCAGTGTAGATGATGGAAAGTCAACCCTTATAGGTCATATGCTCTACGATGCCAAACTGCTTTTTGCAGACCAAGAAAAGGCACTTGAACTTGACAGCAAAGTTGGAAGTACAGGTGGAGCAGTTGACTACTCCCTTCTTCTTGATGGACTTATGGCTGAAAGGGAACAAGGTATTACTATTGACGTGGCATATCGTTACTTTACTACAGATAATAGAAGTTTTATAGTTGCTGATACACCAGGGCATGAAGAATACACAAGAAATATGGCAGTTGGTGCTTCATTTGCTGACCTTGCTGTTATTCTTGTAGATGCGTCTAAAGGTGTGTTAGTACAGACAAAACGTCATACACGTATATGCTCGCTTATGGGTATCAAACACGTTGTATATGCAATAAATAAGATGGATTTAATTGACTATGACCAGAATAAATTTAAGGAAATTGTCAGAAATATTAAAAAGATGACAGCAGAATATGAATTTGAATCGCTCTTTACAATTCCTGTATCTGCTACAGTAGGTGACAATATTACTGAACCATCAGCCAGAATGCCTTGGTTTAAAGGTGGTACACTTCTTAATTACCTTGAAAATATAGATATAACTGATAAAGCCGATGAGAAGGGATTTGTAATGCCTGTACAGAGAGTATGCCGTCCTGACCACACATTTAGAGGTTTTGAAGGGCAGATAGAAGTTGGTTCTATATCTAAAGGTGATGAAGTGGTATCACTGCCTAGCGGTGAAAGTGCCAATGTTAAATCTATACTTGTCACAAATAAAGAAATGGATACAGCATTTAAAGGACAGGCTGTTACTATACAGCTTGACAGAGAGGTAGATGTATCACGTGGGTGTATGCTCTGTAAAGACATAGACTTAAGCGTAGGCAAAATGTTTACTGCAAAGCTGCTATGGATGGATGATACAAAACTTGTAGCAGGCAAAAACTACTTTTTAAAGATTGCTACAAAGATGGTTCCTGCTGTTGTTATGAATATCAAATATAAAATTGATGTCAACGAAGGCAATCAAGTACAGACTGACAGGCTTTATAAAAATGAAATAGCAGTCTGTGATATCTCATGCTCAGACAAAATTGTATTTGATGAATTTAAGCATCACAAAGAACTTGGTGGATTTATACTTATTGACCGTATAAGCAATATGACATCTGCCTGTGGTGTAGTTGAACATCCACTGCGCCGTGATGACAACCTCACATGGCACAACATGGATATTACACGTGAACTTAGGGCAAGTCAGAAAGGACAGTCACCAAAGACTATTTGGCTTACAGGGCTTTCAGGTGCGGGAAAGTCAACAATAGTTAATGAGCTTGAAAAGAAACTTTTTGAAATAGGTAAACATACAATGGTTCTTGACGGAGACAATGTGCGTATGGGTCTTAATAAAAATTTAGGCTTTAAAGAGCAAGACCGCATAGAAAATATAAGACGTATTGCAGAAGTGTCAAAGCTTATGAATGATGCTGGAATAATTGTCCTCACCTCATTTATTTCACCATTTCGCTTAGACAGGCGCAATGCAAAGGATATTATTGGACATGACAGCTTTATAGAAGTGTATATAAGCACACCTATTGAAGAATGTGAGAAACGTGATGTCAAAGGACTGTATAAAAAAGCAAGGCAAGGTGATATACCTAACTTCTCAGGTATATCAAGCCCATATGAACCACCTGAAAATCCTGATATTGAGATAGATACAACGGGAAAAAGCTTAGAAGATTCAGTTAATTATATTATGGAAGCATTAGAAAAATATATGTAATAATATCAGGGTTAAAAGAGGGAGATTAGTATGAATTTAGAGAAAGAACTTGAAATATCTATAAAGACAGCTATAGAAGCTGGTCATGCAATTATAGATATATACAATAATGTACAAGATATGCAGGTAACATATAAAGACGGAGATATGCCGCTTACAGCTGCTGATAAAGCATCTAATAAGATAATTGTAGAGACGCTTAAAAAAGAATTTCCCAAATATGCTATTTTATCGGAAGAAGAAAAAGATGACAAGAGCCGTCTTGACAATGACTACTGTTTTGTAGTTGACCCCCTTGACGGCACTAAAGAATTTATAAAGAGAAATGGACAGTTTACTGTAAATATAGCACTTGCATACAAACACGAGTCAGTTATGGGTGTAATATATGTTCCTGTAACAGGTGAAATTTATTATGCAGTTAAAGGAAAGGGTGCATTTTTTGACAATGGAAACGGCACGGCAGAGAGAATAGAAGTTTCAAAATGCACAGACTTAGACAAACTGCGCCTTGTAATGAGCAGTTCACATGGCTGTGAACAGATGGACAAACTTATAGAGAAATATCAGTTTGATAACTTTGTAAAGATGGGCAGTTCACTAAAGGGATGTGTTGTGGCAAAAGGTGATGCAGAAGTATACTACAGATTTAATCCTACCATGGAATGGGATACGGCGGCAATGCAGTGTATTGCAGAAGAAGCAGGAGCAATATTTATGCAGATGGACGATACACCTATGCGTTATAACCGCAAAGACAGCCTTAATTCCAAAGGTTTTTATATTATAAATAATGCAGCTAACAAGCTGGTATTAGATTGATAGAGAAAGGTCTGTTTTCTGTAAATGAATATTTTAGATAAAATTAACAGGCGGTTATCCACAACACAGGTAATTGCTTTAGGCTTTATACTAGCAATTTTTACTGGCGCAATTATACTGTCACTTCCTATATCAGCGGCTGATAGAACATTTACGCCATTTATAGACAGCCTTTTTACATCAACTACTTCTGTATGTGTAACAGGACTTGTTGTTGTCACAACTGCCACACATTGGAGTTTATTCGGCAAAATTGTAATTATTATACTTATACAGCTTGGCGGTCTTGGCATTATTTCATTTACAACAGGTGTTATGATGATTATTGGAAGAAAGATAACACTTAGAGACAGGCTGCTCCTTGAAGATGCATTAAATCTTGATACACTTAAAGGACTGGTAAAGTTTTTGCGCAGAGTTTTTAAAGGAACTTTTATTGCTGAAAGCATGGGTGCTATAGGTTATAGTTTTGTCTTTATACCAGAGTATGGATTTATTAAGGGTGTATGGTACTCCATTTTTCATTCAATATCTGCATTTTGTAATGCAGGTATTGATATACTTGGAGAAAACAGCCTTGTTCCATATGTTATAAATCCTTGGATAAACATTGTTACCATGAGCCTTATAGTAGCAGGAAGTATAGGTTTTATTGTATGGTGGGATATAACCGCCAATGTAAAAAAGCTTATAAGTCATGAATACACGCTTAAAATGGCATTAAGAAGACTGCATCTACATTCTAAAATATCTATAATAACAACATTGTGTCTTATATTTGGAGGAGCAGTTTCTATCTTTATACTAGAATACAATAATACTGCTACAATAGGCAATATGAGCGTTACTAGCAAGATGATGGCAAGCCTTTTTCAGTCAGTAGTATTAAGGACAGCTGGTTTTATGACATTTTCACAGGCAGGTCTTAGAAGCACAACCGTTCTTGTATGTCTTTCTTTAATGTTTATAGGCGGTTCGTCTATAGGCACAGCAGGAGGAATAAAGACTACAACATTTGCACTGCTCGTTCTAAGTACACGCTCTACAATTAAAGGACAGTCACATATCGTTGTATTTAATAAAACAATTCCTCATAAAACAGTACAAAAGGCACTTGCTGTTACATTTGTAAGCTTTCTGGTTCTTATATTAGCTACATTTACACTTCATATGGTAGAAGGAGGTTCACTGCTTAATGCCGCATTTGAAACGACAAGTGCTATAGCTACAGTAGGACTGTCAAGAGACTTTACAGCCTCACTTCACTTTATAGGTAAATTAATTATTATAATCTGTATGTACTTAGGAAGAATAGGTCCTATATCTATGGCAATTTTCTTTAACAGGCAGCAGGGAAATCGTGTGTACGTTTCATATCCACATGAAGATATTACGGTTGGTTAGAACAAAAATAAAGGAGAGATATGGATAAATCATTTGCAGTTTTTGGACTTGGAAAATTTGGAAGCAGTGTAGTGACAGAACTTGCCAATACAGGAGCTGATGTGCTTGCTATTGATATAGATAAAGAGAGAGTACACGCACTGGCTGATATTGCAACATGTGCTGTTGCAGTTGATATATGTGATACAGAAGCCATGGAATCACTCGGAATTTCAAATATGGATGCAGTTGTTGTCGCAATTACAGAAAGTCTTGATATAAGTATACTTGCTACTATATTTGCTAAAGAGGCAGGTGTTCCCTATATAATTGCAAAATCACGAGATGCAACACATACAAAGATATTACAAAAAATTGGTGCAGACAAGATTGTGCAACCCGAACTAGAGGCTGGTGTAAGAATTGCCAGACATCTTGCAACAGGCAATATTCTCGATTTTGTGGAACTATCTGACACAATTGAAATGATAGAGATAAATATAAGAAATGAATGGATAGGACACACCTTAAGAGAATTAAATCTTCGTGAAAGAGAACATATAAATGTCATCGCACTACGCAAAAATGAAGAACTTATTATAACTCCTCCTCCAGATAATGCGTTGGAAGAGGGACTGTCAATGCTTGTAATAGTTGAGAAAAAATACTTGCACAAGCTTGTGCAATAAATCAATAAAAAGCCCACTGCCTTTAGGCGGTGGGAAAAATTGCATGAATCATAGTCATTTGTTGTACTGCGATTTTTTGTTAAATATCGTCTTGGTCGAAGTATTGTTGAAAGGCAGCCGCAACTGACTCTAATTCTTCATCATCAGTAATTCCCTCAAATTCAGGATTGCCGTCTTCATCTTCTGAATATTTTAAAAGAATTAATTCATCTTCTGGCATATCATCAGTTGGTTCAATAGGAAGTACAGCAACATATTCTTGGGAAAGTTCTTCAATCTCCATAGATGCAACTATTTCTACATCAAATTCCTCGCTTGTTCCAGGTGCGATAGTTACAACAACTATCTCATCATCTGATTCGTTAAAAAATAATTCTTTATTTTTGTTGTTCATAAAGTTTCCTTAAATTTCCTTTCTTGGCATTCAAATGTAAAATTAAATAAGCATAAGCTATATATAATATATCATTTGATAGAGCGAGTGTCAAATATTTATTCCTGGTATTCTTTACTTAATATGCAATTTGTGTTATGATACTTAAGTCAAAATGTATTTTGTATTTTTAATGGATGGTGTATAAGTTATGAAAGGAAATGAATCAGAAGAGAACTATCTTGAAACAATATTGATTTTAAGTAAAAAACTTCCAGTTGTGCGTTCAGTGGATATATCTAATGAGCTTGGTTATAAAAAATCAAGTGTAAGCGTAGCTATGAAAAATTTAAAAGAAAAGAAGTACATCACTGTTACAGATGCGGGGTTTATCTATCTTACAGAAGATGGGCACAAAATAGCAAGTATGATATATGAAAGGCATGAATTTATTTCTCAATGGTTAATTTCTCTTGGAGTGAATGACCAAGTTGCAACTGAGGATGCTTGTCGTATAGAACATGTTATAAGTGCTGAAAGTTTTGAAGCTATAAAGAAACATATTCATATAATTAATCAATATAACTGAACTTTAAGTGCCACAGGTAAAAACAAGATGTAAGGTTTTATGCAAGTTGCAGCCATAAAACCACATACATTTAAGTGTGTGGTTACATGGTGTGCGTTATGGCACATTATATGCGTTATAGTTATAGTTTTTGCAATATATCTAATGTATGAGCACTAGCTCCAAGAAGCTCTGGTCTTTCACATGTTGCAAGGTGGTAATTTATAAAAATCTTAAAAGTTTCTTCATCCATGTTATTTAATGTTGTACGCATATAATCTGCTGGACCATCAGCTGATACTATTTTTATGCGTTGTAATTGTACTGCTTTATTAATTTTGTCTATATCTTCAAGTCTTACATAATCATACAAATCTTTCTCATCACACACACAGTGAAAATCATTATCTATCTTTCCATCTTTAAGACACTGCACTGCGTAATTTTTCTTAAATGCATATGTAATAATACTGTACTCATTCATACAATATGCCACAAGTATATATCCGCCTTTCTTTGTCACACGTTTTGCTTCATTTAAAACTTGTACTTTATCATCAAATTTAAAAATGTGGTACATCGGACCAAATACAAGCGTTATATCAAAACTGTTTTCATCAAATCTTGATAAATTTAAGGCATTGCCTTGGAAAGCCTTTACATTGCTTTTTTTTGATTTAAGTATTCCAAGATTATAATTGACAAGTTCAATAGCAGTAACATCATATCCTTCATTTGCAAGACTTACAGAATATCTTCCAGTACCTGCACCAATATCAAGAACTTTTTTTTCCTTTTTATCATCAAGATATTCATGAATGTATTTCATAGATGTAATATACTCTACTTGTCCATGACGTCTTGTCAGTCTTTTATCCTCACAGAATTTATTATAATACTTTTCAAGGTTTGTCATATTATCCTCCAGAAATAAAATTCTTGTTGTGTAATCAATCGTTTCAAGATTTAGAAAAAGTAGTTATTTCCATTATGGGGCTATTAAATTAATTCTAAATAAAATTATTATTTTTACATTCCAAAATGTATTATAATTATAGTCTAATAAACTATTATTTGCAACATGAAAAAAATAGAAAAGCAACGAGAGAATATGCTGTTATATAAATCAAAAAA
>DESG01000037.1 GCA_002361175.1 Lachnoclostridium sp. UBA3320
TTGCATTGGCATGCCATCAAAAGAATTTGCTCACTGCAAACCTCCTCTCCATTTTCTCGCATCCTCTCTTCTGCCTTTGCCAGTAGCTTGTCCATTTGCCTCCTCTCCTCACCTGTTAAATAATCGTTCAGATTTTGACCCATTATTGAAAACCTCCTTTTCTTATTTTTCCGACAATTTTTTTCCTTTCGGTGAAATCATAATAACATTGAGCATATAAGTTAAAAATTTGAGAAAACTGCTTGGAAAAGTATCACATAAAGCTGGAACATTTTAAGACATACAAGCTTGAAATTGGTCATCAGGTATAGATGAAACCAGCATAACCTACCAAACAAAAAACAGTTATCACATATAGCTGAAACTTAAATGATATACTGTTCAAAAAACATGCATCAGCTATATAAGATGGCAAAACTACGAATAAAAATCAAAGGAACATCAGCTATAGCTGAAACAAAATCAGTACAGAAATACCATATAGTGATTTACTATAGCTGAAACTTTCACGATGGTAATCCCTTTCTATCAGCTATTTTCAACAAAAAACCACCATTTTTCTGGCATTTTCGTTGAAATCAGCAATCTGATATTCCTTGAATCTTTCTCTCAATTGTTCATTTATCTGGATTTTTCCTTTATTTTTTCCATGATTCCCTACCATAGCACAGTTTTCTGACTACTTTAATAGCATTTATTGAATGATAAACAGTCAAAAAGATACCATAGAAGATTTTTTCATATAGCAGAGTTTCAAAACCAAAAAGCAATGATTACTGAATCCCTCTAAACTTAATGGAAATCCATCATAAAAAACTTAATACAGAAAACTGATTGCCACTATGAGTTTATTGATATTACAGCTTTAAATCGAATTGTGTATAACTTATTACACAATTTACTCGATATGCACTTGCTTCTCATATTTTGCTGTTAGATAATCATTCTTAAATAAAATACAAACAAAAACAGGCACAAATTCTCCCTATGCCTGCTTTCCTCATCCACAGCATTAATTCGCTTTCTATTTTTTATCCACATCCATTCCGATTTTTTCGAGATAAAGCTTGTCCCTAGCAAGTACACTAGAATCCTTGCACATAGGTTCTGGTCCATCGAACCATTGTAACTGTCGGTGTATAGGTGTAATGTCCAGCCATTCCCTCAACCTGGTTTCAGCATCCAAGTTTTCCTTTGTGTCATGGGCTGGATCCCCATTTGGCCTCCCAAGGCTGTCTCGGAATTTCTGTATTTCTGTACGAATGTGTTCATAATAGCATAATGTAAGGAACTGGATAAACCGAACACCATTGGCTGTATTATTGCCCCAACCTGTTGACCCTGGTGCATCAACATGCTGCCTGCCAGCTTGAAAAAAGTGCTTTATCCTCTCTGATGTCTTGTATTTACCAAGGCATTCGGACAGGTCATTTTTTTTCTTGGAAGCAAGGACAAAATAGCCACAGTATTCCTTTTCCCACTCATACCTTCCATCATCCTCTTGGAGCAAGGTGCTGAAATACAAATTCAGATATATCCTTCGTATAAAATGTCGCTTGTAGCTCTCGAATTCATGCATTTTCATCACTGAAATGCCATGGACAGATGGATCAGGGTGACATACATACTTTTTCGATACGAGGATGTCCCTATGTGCATCTATTTCGCTTTTCACCCAGCCAATTCGGCTGTCAACTGGTACAATAAACCGAATTCCTTTATGCATAAATTCTGTCAGCTCAAACTCGGAACAGCATCTGTCACCAATGATAAGTTCAGGCTTCTCCAGACCAAGAAACTCTGACATACGATGTATGACCGTCATCTCTTCCTCCCTTTGTACCCTGTCATTGTTAGTTTCATTTCCATACCTCCTGTATCCAGCATCCTGATCCTTAAATGCAACAGGCTGTCCTGTGTCGGCTGAATAAAACACCATAAGCCTCCCATTGGATTCTTTGCCATTGCAACAGTAATAGGCGCCATTCCAGTGCATTGCATTTCTTGGCACAGCTATGGAGCCATACGACAAGGCATTCCCTGCATCAAAGTGTTTGCACCTTTCTGAAAAAAATTTCCTCTGGAGGCCTTCATCTCCCATAACAGACAGCACTTTCCTGCATACATCCACTGTCATGCCATATTCCCATGGCAAAGCATGTCTGTGTTGCCATTCCTGTATCCCAAGGATATCCCCGCCATCTGTTGCCAATAAGTATCTTGCCAGCGAAAGGGCTTTTTTTGCAGTGTCTGCATCTGTAACAGCATACAAGTCTGAATCAATTCCTGATGTAGCACCAAAAAAGTCAATAAGGTCCATCATACCAATGTGCCTGTCTGCAGGGGATGTCTTCTTTTTAATATCCTTCCTGCCTGTTTCAGCCTGCCTGTGGTGTGTAGGTACCATTTCTTCAGAACCCTTAGGTATCTTTGCTATCAGCTTTGAATTCAGGCTTCTGTTGTATTTCTTTTCAGGATCATATACAGTCTGCCTCTCATAGATATAAATGTCACCATTGTTCTGTTTTTTTCGGATTATCCCTGTTTTTATCTCTCCAGATGGTTTCGCTGGCATGCTGTCCATCACTCCTCATAAAAATTTCTTTAACAATTATAATATGTCTCCCAGTAAAACTCAAGGAAGGAATCATCTGCCATAGGGCTGGACAGTTAGTTAATAATTATAGTTACTCAAATCAAATATGCATTGTAAATTCTATAAAGAATTCAATGACAGGATGTTTTGAGTACCCAAAAACTATTCAAAAGCCCATCTTTTTGTTTGGAAACATCAAACCCATATGGCATTATGCTGATTTTTCGGGACTATATCGTATTCTGCTTATACATTTTCCACAACAAATCTTTAAAAATGCCCAATTTTCTGCTTTGTGTAACCATCAAAAAATCCATTTAGTTTTCGCTAAACATGTCATTTATGTCACACAAATTATTCTGAAAAAAAGGGTCTATGCATTTGCATTAGCCAAAAAAACGAAGAGGAGGATAAGCATATGGCAAATAAAAGTCTAACAGCGGCCAAGTATCTGGCAACCATGCACTTGGAATATCAGAATTTCTTAATAATAGGAAAAACACTTCCTGTTCATCACCCACAAAACAAAAGAGAACCTGAACAGACATTCAAATTGCCACAGGATACAGATACATCAGTTGAAGTAACAAAAGATGACGACAGTACCCCTTCTAAGACTACAAAAAAAGAGGAAAAAACAGAAAGAAAAAGAAAACCTGAACCTGCATCCAAACTGTCACAAGAGGCTGATGAAGCAGATGAAACGACAAATGATGATGACAACAGTTCTTCTATGGTAGCAAAAGAAGAGGAAAAAACAGAAAAAAAGAGAAGAGGAACTTATAGGACAAAAGCAAAAGCAGGAAAAATTGATAAAATGCCTGACTATCTGCCTGTAATCACACATAAAGATTACCTGTCTGCATTAACAATAAATAAAGACAGCACCACCCACCTTCTGCTGCTTCCTGATAGCAGCAAATTGGAATATGAAGATAAAACTCTGTATTTGGATGGAAAAATAGTAAATTATGACGAATTGACCAAACTATCTACAGAAGATGGTATTGAAAAATTTAATTCCCCCTTACTTGCCGAACTTTTTGGTGTAATTTTATACAAATTTCTCGCAGATGATCCAAAAAAGGACTGCAAGGATGAGGAATTTACAGTGTATTATCCCGACCTTGCTGGTCGCTTTAGAAAATCAAAGGCAAAAAAGAAAAAAACTGAAGAAGATGTTTCAGATGATACCAAACAGAAGGATGTATCAGTTACAATTTCTGACTGGAAAACAGAGAGTGCATCAGTCTTGAGTGATAATATGGCACTGTTTGAAAGAATGGCAGGAATAATCAATGCAGGCACACCAGACCAGTTTATCCTTCCTCTATTGATAGACTATGGATATGATCCTGTCAGCAATACCTTTCATTTTAGAAGCCCCTATATGACAAAACTTATATCAGAAATACATAAATCAAGCATTAAAAAGGATAAAAAAGGTAAGCCAGTCATAAAAAATGGCAAACCCCAGATGTCCCCATCCTATTCATTCCTTGTAAACAGGGAAATTGCAAAAGAAAGGAATAAAAAAGCAGTTGAAATTGTACTTATTATAATTGCATTGATTGAAAGGGCTGGAGGCTTTAAACCACATATCAGGGCAAAAAACATCATTGAAAGAACATGGTTATTAAACCACAGTTTGATAGGGCAGAATACCAGCAATAAGAATCTTCTTTTAAAAAGGGCATTTTCAAAAGCTTGGGAACTGCTGGATACAAAGACAGCACTTAAAAATGTATATACAGACATACAGTTTCCTAAAACTGAAAACATTCCGACCTCCTCGAAGTTGGACAAAGTATTTGAATTCCCACATAAGGGTAAAAACACCTAAGTTCTGCTTACTTATGGAGTACTGTAGTAAATTTATGAGACACTGTAATTTATTCTTTAATACTTTAATAAATTTTCGGGGTATTGTAATGTCAGATTTTCACCAAGCCCCATTTTGCAAGGGTTTGAGGTGCAAAATCACTGCCTATTATTATAATATCTAATATTATAGTCATGTGAGGCCGGCCATTTGCTTTTTGGCCAGCCTCCCTATATAATAAAAAATACAATAATGAAAAAGAAAAAATAAATTCTGTTTAACAGGAGGTACATAAACATGAATGAACAATTAACTTCTTCTGCATCAGCACCTATGGTCCAGACTGCAGATACTGCATCATTATCCATCAAGAAAACCAATTTGGCTGAGTACTATGAAAACCAATTTGCATCAGATGTTGAGAGTTTCAAAAAGGGTGGCAAACTAAAATCAGGATATGCCAATATTGATGCCATTACAAATTTATACCCAGGTCTTTATGTCATTGGGGCAATATCTTCCCTTGGAAAGACCACATTCATCCATCAGATGGGCGACCAGATGGCAGAAGCTGGAAACCATGTATTATTTTTTAGTATGGAACAATCCACTTTAGAATTGGCATCAAAAAGCATTGCCAGGACTATGGAACAGGAAAACCAAAAAAATGGATTGTCTTCCCTCCAGATCAGGAGATCTGACTTATCAGATTCACAAATCACAGCAGCGATTGATAAGTGCAAAACTTACTCTGACAAGATTACAATCGTTGAATGCAGCTTTCGGGCAACCATTGATGATATAGCAAATACAGTTCAGGAATATATTAAGGAGAACAATGTGAAACCAGTAGTCATCATTGATTACCTGCAGGTAATCCAGCCAAGCCCTGAATCCAGGATGACAACCAAAGATTTGGTAGATTACCATGTTCGTAGGTTAAAGGTCCTGCAAACTGACAACCAGCTTACTATGATAGTCATTTCTTCCCTAAACCGCCAGAATTACATGACAGCCATTGATTTTGAATCATTTAAAGAATCTGGGGGAATTGAATATACTGCAGATGTGCTATGGGGATTACAGTTGCAGTGCATACACGAAGAAATATTTAACAAACAGGGAAATATTAATGATAAAAGAAAAAGGATTATGGAAGCAAAAGCAGCAAAGCCCAGAAAAATTGAATTAATCTGTTTGAAAAACAGGTTTGGAGTGAGTTCTTACACCTGCAAGTTTGACTATTATCCAAAAAGCGACTGGTTCAAACCAGACCTTACTGGGTTAGATATTAGTGATACTGCTACTAGTAATACTGCTGACACTGATGGATTTGAGAGTATTCCTGAAGACCTTGAGCTGCCATGGTCATAATGCTTTTTTAACCATATTACTACAGGGGAGGTGTTATACATGGGTAACAATGTTTCAAAGGAACAGACTGCATCTGCAAGACATGCTGATTTATATACTTTCTTGATGAAACATCATAGTTCTAATTTTAAAACTGAGGGTGACAGCATCAGACCAGTGGATAACCACAGCATTTCAATTAGAAAAGGTTATAATGGATATAAAGATTTTGCAACTGGCGAAACTGGAAATTCCATTGATTTTTTAAAGAATTATATGGGATATACATTTGTTGAAGCAGTGCAGGCACTGTCAGATACTTCAGTTTCGGCATCAGCACCAATCCATCCTGCTGGATATCTACAGAATGGAATAAGGAATGTCCCTCCAGAATTCCCAGAACCTGTAACTGGTACATATAAAAATCTTTTCGCCTACCTGAGAAGTCGTGGCATACCTTCCGAAACTATCCAAATGCTGATAAGCCAGAAAATCATATATCAGGAAAAATCTAAGAATAATATTGTATTTATAAATATGGAAAGAAATTTTGCAGAACTGCGAGGTACATATACCTTTGGCAAACCATTCCATGGAATAGTCCCAAACAGTAGACACGATGGCTTCTGGTGGTTCTGTACATCGAAAAATGCTACTAAAGGTTATATTTGTGAAGCGGCCATTGATGCTGTAAGCTTATATGAATTACATAAGATTCAAGGGAGGCAGGAAGAAGCTTATTACATAAGTATAGCTGGTGTCTCCAAGCAGCCTGCCATAGACAGGCTGAAAAATTCAAAACTGCATATTGTACTGGCAGTTGATAATGATGCAGCTGGACAACAGTGTCGTAATAAAAATTCTGAACTGGAATATATTCTTCCGAAAAATAAAGATTGGAATGAAGATCTGCAGGCCTTAAACAAAAACCAACCTGCTGCTGGGTAATTACTTTTCCTTATTCCAATTAAATTTTTTCTTCATTACAGTAATTTTGCAACAAGTGGACAAGTAATATATTGCAATATAAAAAACTCTGGCAAAGCAGATTCTGTTCCTGCAATGCCAGGGTTCATTTCCATATATATTAACTGTTACCAATATTTGAAATCAATACACCTGCAATGTCTTATATCCTTACTGTTAATACCCTTCCTCAAATCCAGAATGCTACTGCTATAGCCATAAAACTTTGCAAATACATCAATATAACCAAGCAGGATGGCTATGTATTCTTCATATCCCAACTGACTAAAATACCTGTTGACATATACCAGTTTTTCACTGGCAAAAACTGATACTGCTACCCCTGCTACTAATATTGCATTTTCACAATCTTCCAATTCATGGAGAGTCATTGGAAGATAAAGTCCCCCTCCAGTATACTCATACAGAAGCAGGATACCATCTGGTTCCAGCCTGTCAAAAATAAGTATATTTTCATCAAACTGCAGAGGATACTTTTTGAGCCTCAGTCCCCTCAGACTGTCATCCATCGGTAAGCCACACTCTTTTAGTTCAATAAGACTGTTCATCATCTTGGACACCATCCTTTCCTTATCCATGTGTAAATTTGAATTGACACATAAATCCCTTCTCATTGTTACATAATTATTATACCAGATAACTCTCCAGACAACTTTTTTGCAGAAATAGAATCATATCTGCATGATATATATGTTTCACAACCAGATATGTTATCCTGTAGCCTTCTACAAATATAAGGACCAGTATTCCTTTGATCCAATAACTCCCCTTGCAAATACTAACCCTCATATGTGCTTATATCCCTCTGGCATTGTAAGTATTACCCTTGCATAATTATGGAGTACTGTAGGAAATTTATGGAGTACTGTAATTTATTATGGAGTACTGTAGGAAATTTATGTGGTACTGTATTTTCACATTCCCTCAAATCCCCATTTTATAAGGGTCTGAGCCATCCCAGCTCTCCCTAATGATATATTATCTAATAATATATTACCTGAGAGTGGTGGTTTTTTTACCACCACCCTCAGTCTTATATAAAAAGATTACTGTAATGGAAAGAAAAATTTGATTCTTCTCTGGCTGCAGGTATAGCATGGCAGCTAAGGAAATAAATTATTTTGATTCCTGAATATTAAGACAGGCAGCCATCTGTCAGTAATTTCATGAATATCAGGAAATCTCTCTGGTTCATCTGCATTTACCTTCCAAACAGCATAATGAATTTTCCACTTGATGTTTCCCTGCCGACCACAAAGCTGGATTCATGATGTGTATTTCGGCAGGCTTAAAACCTTGGGAATGCAAACCTGTTCCAGTTTACAATGTACCCTCATCATTATAAATAATGCTACATGCAACAGAAAGGCTGCTTCACTTCCCTGCATAAACAAAAAATTGCTTTGTCAGGATAACTTGAATTCCTTGCACACCAAATACCTTTCTGACAATACCAGACCTTTTATCCTCGCAGGAATCCCTGCCAGCCAGCAATTTAGACTTATTGTATATAATACAACTGTTGTATGGATATACACTTTTGTACTTCAAACTAAAATTTGCTTTATTGGAACAATCTGGATACTTGGGAAATTACTGGTTCAGGTACATTCCTGCAAGTTCTATAATTTTACCAGTGACAAAATAAACTTTTATAACTTCAGGTTTCTGCTTCCAGTATTGCAAGCACTGCCCTCTGCTTGATTATGGAATACTGTAGGAAATTTATGGAGTACTGTAATTTATTATGGAGTACTGTAGGAAATTTATATGGTACTGTATTTTCACATTCCCTCAAGTCCCCATTTTATAAGGGTTTAAGCCATCCTAGCCCTCCCTAATGATATATTATCTAATAATATATTACCTGAGAGTGGTGGTTTTTTTTACCACCACCCTCAGTCTTATATAAAAAGATTACTGTAATGGAAAGAAAAATTTGATTCTTCTCTGGCTGCAGGCCATTTCAGTATCCTGATACCAGAATAAGTTTTTCACCAGATGCTTCATTGCAGACACGAACTTAGATTCATAACATGTAATCCAGCAGATCCAAAACTTTGGATTGCAGGTCTGTTCCATCTTCAAAAGTTGTCAATTTTCCAGTTAATTTTTTCTTTCATTCCAGTAATTTTATCGTAGTGAATGAAACAATACAATATCAGTTCCAAAACCCATATCTTCTTCTGAAATCAAATTATAATAACTTCTTAGGTTTCAATAAATTTGTTTTTTACATTTTAAAAGAACATGTGGAATTTGAATAAATTTAATGTTAGTATATCTAAATTGGTAACAAACTTTTTATCTTACCTGCTGTTTCCATATCTGTAAATTTCTCCAGATATGGAAATGATGCCATAAAATTATCTTTCCTCAAATTGGTAACATTCCTGATATTCCTCCAGCAAACTTCCTCTTTCTTTTTAATCAGCTCTTGATAACACCATACAACCTCTCTCGCCCAATAGATCTCCTTTTTTTCTTCATACTCGTATATTATTTTCCTGCATTTGGGCAGATAATCAAATCTCTTATCAGGCAATCTCAGATCCCTGCATACTGCATTAACAGTAACATGTCCAGGTCTTCCACCCTGATTGTAGTAAATCTGTTCGCATATATCACGAACCTGTTGCTTCATCTCCTCATCCATCTTCTCCCAGTCATCCCTCTTAATTCCCTTTCTGCCTGAATAATCATGTTCTGCTTTTGGTTTTACCTTGTTTGCATTCTTTGCTGTCGAAGGGCTGCATCCCATCTCTCTTGCAATTCTATGGCATCCAAGACCTGTATCATACAGCCTTGCAACCTTCTCATTAAACAACTCAGTTTGTGACCTTTCTGGCAGTTTTGGATTAACCAATTCATTTACACTTATTCCAAGAAAAAATGCTATCTGGCATACATCATAGAAATCCCATCTGTAACCTGTAAATATCTTCTGCATCTGGCTTAACTTGGTAATCCCCTGATTGGGTAACTCTTTATAAAATTCCATAAAATCATTAAACAACATGGTAATATTTCTTGCCTTTCCTCTGGCACTCAAATACTTTGTTCCCTCCAGTTTTGAATTAAGAAATTCTCCAATTTTAACTGTATTATCCATATATATAGGCGACTGGAACACATCTGTTATATATTCTGCCAGATGTAATTCCAAGCCATCCTCCACCAGTTCAGGAACTGTATCATTTATCTCTTCTTCTGCAATATATAACCTTGCAGATTGTTTTCCTGATATTCTGATATTTGTATTCTTAAGCTTACATTTATGCTTTGTGCAAATATCAATATTCCTTATATTTGCCTGCCTTGCCCAATATGCTTCTCCATATATTTCCTTTGTTTCTATTGCACACAGTGGGCAGTACTTGATATAATGAACCTGCTCACTTGTCCTGTTCTTGGAAACTGGTAACAACCTGTGTACATCCTCTTCTGAATTTGCCATTGATTCCAGTGCATTACAAAGCCTTCCATGTCCAATAAACCTGTATGATGGAAACATTGTATGTCCCATTATTAAATCTTCCATTGGAATTATCTTTGTTATTGTTTCTTTGGCATCAGCATCCAGATGGTTAATAAATTCAAAATCTGCCCTTGTATTCTTGTTTTCCATAAGGTCTTCCAATGCATTTGTATAGGATGGGTACATATGTGCAAAATATCTGGCAAACCATGAGTATACAAGTTCATCTTCATATAATGCAGGCAGGTATGCAATCACAGCACCACCTGCCTGACTGGGATATAATTCCCTATAAATGTAACAATGTCCTCCTCTTTCTTCTTTGCAGTTTCTACCAGTGCAGGAATATCAATGCTGTCAAAATCTGCTACTTCATTGTTATTTATGATTTCTGGTGTTTTCTCCACAGCTTTTGCATATTTCTTGTTAATCCTGATATTTGGAGTAATATAAGGATGCAGCATCTTCATTCTTCGCTCATATGCTTCGTTTAATGTTGCAAGCCCCAGTTCTTCTTTTCCACTCAGAATAGCAATCTCCTGTGCATCATGCACCAATGCTGTGACAGAGCCTGGAATAGCCCCACTGTGTTCATACATCCACTCCAGAATACCATCTGTCAGTTTGGCCTTATTTTGTACATACTGATATGAAAATACTACCCTGCAGAATTCCCTGAACTGTCCATCATATGGCATTGCATCATACTGCAGGCCAGAGGTCCTTCGTGCCATCTGTGGGTTCTGAGAAAAAAATGGGATACATTCAGGAGTCCCACACATCATTACACTGATGTTAGATGAGTTTATCAGCTGCAGTACCATCCGATACAGCTGGCTTCCACTTTTACTCTCCACGATCATCTGGATTTCATCGATCACAAGTACTCCGATATACAAGTTAGAAACCTGGCATACCATTTGCATAACCTGCTCTGCATTCATTGTGCTTTTTTGAGACTTCTGGAAGTAATTTGTACCCAGGCATTCATCCACTTTTGATAATATTTGTGAACATAGGCTTCGGAAGCTGCAGTTGAATGGACAGCTTACTGTTACAACTGGAATAATTTTTCTATATGGTTCATCTACTTCCATAACATTCCCAAGCAGACTGATTGCTGCCTGTATACAGGTGGTCTTTCCAATGCCAGAAATCCCAATGCATGTAGCCGATGTCATCCCTGTGGCAGTGCCCTTATACTGGTCGTTTTGAAATCCATCTTCATTATATGGTTCCACAATGCCATGATGTACAGCATTTAGCAGCCTGACAGATTCAATGGTTCCCTTTTTCTGCAGGGATATGGAAGCCATGGAGTAAAGTTTGCAGTAAATCTCAGCAGCCATTTCATTTGGTATAAAGATTTTGTATATATCTGAAAGCCTTAAAAGCCTTTCTGCTGTTTCCATCTGCCTTACATTTTCACTGTATGCTGGCAGTACTGTCAATGCCTTCTCCAATTCTTTTCCGAAAAGCATTTTGGGTAATAAAGTAGAATAATCAGTCATCTTGCAGCCCAGCCTCCTTTACATGGTTTATATGTCTCTTCTTCCTTTCTTCTTCTCTCGTTCCTCTGATATTTTTTACATCAGGATTCGTTTCTGTTATGGCATTTTGTTTAATCGTCTGTATATGCGATACCAAATTTATCTCAGACTGGATGCTCTGTTGCTGCTCCTGTCCAATAATTTCATTCTGTCTCTTCTTCATGGCCAATACAGCTTCCAAGTCTTTTCCTTGATATCTTGATTCAATCAAATCAAACCTTGTGTACTTTCCATCTTCATATATCCAGACACAGGATACATCAGCTCTGTCATATGCTACTGTGACTTTTCCACCCTTTAGGCATCTTTCAAAAAAACCTTCAGTAAAATACCTAAGGCCATTTACCCTTAACCCAAATCTTGAGAAACTGCCTTCTGTCCTTGGCAAAAGAGTAAGTATAATCTGTTCTTTTGCAACATCTGGCAGAACATTACATCCTCTTAAATTTTCTATACCATATTGCCATATTGAGTTGCTGTATGGTTTTACATTCAGTTCCAGCATTTCTTCGGTATATGGAAAATTTTTGATAATATGCTTGCTGTTATAATGAATTATGCAGCGAAGCAGTATTGTTTCAAATTCTTTCAATGTCAGGCAGCTTTTCTCTTTGTAATCCCCGAAATAAGAACCTCTTTCTAAATATTCATCTGCAACTACACCTGCACCTTTCAGGTATGGTTTGAAGAAATTTTGTATAATATCAAAGAATTTCTCTACAACTCCTTTTGCATCAGCCCTGTATGCCTCCAAGTTAATAATCCTTATACCTAATTCTGCTAACTGGCCATAAGTATTCCCAGCATAATCACTTCCTCTGTCAGTAACTATGCAGCCTGGAAGACCACTAGGCCATTCCTTCTCTGTAATTTCAATCCCAAATTTATGGCAATATTCTTTTTTATTTGTTACAACATTTATCATTAATGTCTGTAAACTATATTCACCACCTTCCCACCCAAGACTGTAACCTAGACATAGGTATGAATATCCATCAAGTAATGCAGTCATTACTGGTCTGCCTATCACCTTGGCTCTGTCATCTGAAACAATGTATAAATCTGCAATTGTACTGTCTGCCATGCCGACTCCTGGTGCTGCTGCAAATGCCTGTACATTGTCTCCAATCAACACCCTGTGGTTTTTCATAAAACCTGTTTTACCTTCCCTTGAAATGTAATAGCTCAAATATTTTTTATTCTTTGCATACCAGTATCGGAACTGGTTAAAAGATGGATATTCTTCTTCCAGTATTCCTTCAGCATTTGTATATTTTTCTTTCAGCATCAGCTTATATGCTGTATTCAGGCTGTTTTTCTTCCTGCAGTAGTAATATTTGTTAATAGCCCATCTGATGTTTTTCTCGTCATCAGAAAGAGGTTTCTCTTTTGCAGTCCTGTGCTTTCGCACAAGTGCAGAAACAGAATTATATGTCAGGTACATTTTCAAATAATTCCTGACTGTCTGTTTTGTAACCCCATGTTCTTTTGCTGTCCTTTCTATCATCTGTGTCCTGGTTATGGCACTTTCATCTTCCATGCAAAGGAGCACTGGGGCAATGACAGCATATCTCTCCCTTGCACTATTCCTTTCCTTTGCTTCTAATTTCTCTTCCTGCACAATCTTCACACCATGCAGTTCCAGTAATTCATCCTCTGTACAGGGTTTGTACTCCTTGAACTTTGATGCCATGCACCATTCTGGCATAGGTGCCTTTATTCCCTTACACTGGATATACAGCACCTCATCCCCAGCTTCTGCCAGTATCCTGACTATATTGTTTTCTTTCCTTAACAGTTCATTTTTCTGCATCTACTGCCAGCCTCCAATCTTTTTCTTTTACTCCATGTTTTAACCAGTACTCCCTGCTCTGCTGTAACAGTTTTGCATTTGATGGTCTCTTTAGCAGGTTCCTGTAACAGCATTCATAAACTACGATAGTATCATCTTCCATGGTACATACAATATCAGATGTATATTCGCTTCCATCTATAGGGGCATTACATCTGATTTCTTTTACTGTTTCATCTTCTGAGAGATTGTCCACCATTTGTTTCTGTATATCATCATATGTCTTGCAGATACCCTCACATTTGGGGACACTCCTCTTCTCGCATCTTCCCTTATAATTCTTTTTCCTCATGGAAAATCTGCCTCCTTTCCTTTTGGATTTTTATTAAATCCCATAATACCTAAGAAAATCCATGGGCTTTCCTGTTGGCCTGGTATTTCTGCTCCCTCCAATACCCAAAACCCTAAAGCAGGAAAGTTACCATATCCCAGCAAGCTTTCTGTATCCCTATTATGCCATACAAAAAATCCATTACATTTTGCAAAAAGAACTTTTTGCTTGGTATAGCAATATGGCTATCAAAGTATATACCAGGCTGCCATCACTCTGGGAACAGTTTCCAAATATGCATGTTAAAATGGCCAGTACAAATTTATGTTGTTTGTTGCAGGATATTGTCGTATACTGAGGGAAGTACATATCCAACACAAAACTTTAGGATACCAGGAGGGCAATAATGAAAGATTATCTTCTATATGTAGATGAAACCAAACCCAGCAGCACCCAGCCTTATTTCTGTTTTGCAGGAATCGCTGTTGAAAGGCTGTATTACGAAAAAACTCTGATCCATGATGTGAATGCCCTGAAAATAAAACATTTCGGAAAGTCTGATATAGTGTTCCATTTTTCTGACATGAAAAAGAATCGTGGCGATTTCTCTGCTTTGCAGGATACCACATTAAGGAACAGCTTCTGGCAGGATTATATTAACCTGTTAAGCAATGCCAGCTTCGACATTTTAGGGATATATTTTAATGATGAAAAAATGAAGTATATGCAGCATGGGAAATCAAAAAATAACTATAATATTGGATTCCATGCACTGCTTGATAATTTTATGCATTACCTTACCAGCCATGATGCCTATGGGCAGATTTGTGTTGAATCAAGAAGCTTCAATGAAAACAGGTTCTTATTTGATGTGTTTTATAAATACCAGCAGAATGGTTCCATCTATTTTTCGGAAAGTGATATCAGGCAGCATCTTTCTTCGGTTGGCTTTATTGTTAAAGGCGATAACTGCATCGGCCTGCAGCTGGCAGACCCTGTTCCATCCCAGCTGATGAGGTATAAATCAGGGTATAAAAAAGATTTTTATGGGCTGTATAACACCCTCAGCCCAAAACTGTATAATGCTGGTACAGAGTATGAAAATATACTGGGTATAAAAAATATTTTAGAATAAATCTTGACATTATGGGATATATTTTATATAATCCATAGTATCATAATATTGGTGTGACCAAGAAGTATGATAGCCGAATGATAGAGGTGTAACCTTGAAGCATAAAGGCATATATGGGATTTGTTAATGAGATAGGAGCAGGTGTGACCTGTTCCTATTTTTTAAGTTAAATATACTTTCAGTACAGTTGTAACACACAAAAACATCTATATATCCTGCAATACCACTCTCACATCCAGTCTGATCTGCATAACAGGATTGTAGAAACCAAGAAAGTTGATATGGAAATTCTATTGCCAGAAATTTTTTTAATATAAACACATTAAAATTACTTTTATTCTCCCAACTTTCAAAAATATGGGAAAACACATGTCCTCAGTCATCCTAAAAAACTTGAAAACAAAGCACTCCCAAGTTTCCAAAGGCTGGGAAGAAACTTGGGGATTCCATCTCAAACTTGGGAAAATCAAAGAAATCTGCAGCATATCCCCTTATTAAAATCTTTCTGCAAGATTTCCCTATAATCCATCAAACCTATATAAACACTGCATTTCTGTAAAATTCTTGTCATACCCTACTTTTAAATCATATCCCTGCCATTCCCCAATTTATTCCCGAATTTCAAATGCATGAATCAAAACTTGGGAAAATGTATGTGCATGCTTATATCAAAAAGTCTGGAAAAACCCCAAAAATAAGGGACTCCCAAGTTTTCAAAAGTTGGGAGAAAACTTGGGGATTTTATCTCAAAGTTGGGAAAATTCAAAAATTTAATCTTCTGCATGAATAAATGCAGCATGATACTCATTTTATCTCTTATAAATTACAAAAGAATTTTCATAAACATAATTTTATTGATACTATAAAAACACCCAGAAATAATTCGTAAAAATTTCTTCCGCCAACTTTTTCCCAAGTTTTCATAAATTTTCCCAACTTTTGTGAAAAATGGGCAAAACTTGGGGATTTTTCCAAATTTGGGACAAAACTTGGGAAAATCAATTTTAAACAAAAAAACTGCAACACCTTATAAAATAAGGCTTTGCAGACAATATTTTACTATCGGTTTTTCATTTCCCCAAGTTTCAATCCCATTTTCACTATGTTCATGCAAAACAAGTTTTTGCTGGTGGCAAATTATATTTTTTGCTCGCCTCCTCTCCACATAAACAAAAAAAACACTGAAACCTATCCTCTTCATTCTTACACATTTCCACCAGAAAATCAACTACTTCATTCCCTTAAAAGAGTCCTGCTGCCCCCATATCCTTCTCCCTATTTTTATCCTTCAAACACCCAAAATCCCCCATTTTACAAGGCTTTAAAAGAAAATAATCCCAAAAAAGAACAAAAAAAGAAGAGGACATTTTCTTACAATAAGAAAAATTATCACAAAAAGACCTGATGTCTGTGTAAATACACTATGTTCCAAGACACCTTGAAACCTGCATAAACACTGGATTTAACCAAAACTGCTGCCACTGTTTATATCCCAGAATAAAAGAAACATCCTCTTCCTTTTCTCTCCTTTTTACTACATCCTTCTCTCTTTACAAAGTACCGAAAATCCTCATTTTATAAGCTTTTAAATGAAAAAATAAAACATAAAAATGATGAAAAGGAAGAGGAGGATTGCCCTGTATATACATGAAAGAAATATAAAAAACATTGTTCTACCTCCCATCAAAAAGGCTGGAAATGCACAGTCTATAAGGCTTTAAAGAAAAAAAGAAAGCATAAAACAGATGAAAAAGGAAGAGGAGGATAAGGGTTTTTGAAGGGCAGCAGGACTGTGAAGAATAGCTATAAAGCCAGTATTTACAGGGGTTTAAGAAGAAAAGAAAAAGAAAACGAAAACAGAAAAAAGAAGAGGAGGACGATTGGATAACAGGAAATGGCAGCAGGACTGTATATGTTCATGAATAAATCCCTGCAACCCCAGTATTTACAGGGGTCTAGCAGCAATTAAGGAAGGTGGGGAATAAAATGGTCATAATGACCATAGAGACTACATGTTAGGGAATGTATACAATCCTGCAAGCACCTATAAACACTGGACTTTACAGGCTATGCCCCTTAGATTTATACGAATTGTATACGAAACTTTTTCAAAAAAATTATGGATAATACATAGAAAAAAAGACCTTGAAAAAGGAGGAAGAGGATTCCTGTTTTTCAAGGTCTTATACTTTTAGTTAGAATAAATTATAATCTGTCACCAGCAAAAAGTTGTTCTGCAATGACA
>DESG01000177.1 GCA_002361175.1 Lachnoclostridium sp. UBA3320
GAGAAAATCTCCCCTACTCGATTGATAAAGAATGAATCCCTTAATTCATTAGCCATATTTAACATAATACTATCTATTTAATTTTTATATACTGTTATAAAGGAGTGGAACAATGAGCAATGATAGGATGCCACAAGAAGAAAATAAAATAACAAAAATAGAGAAGACATTCAATAAAAGTATAGCTGATATAAACAACGAGATAAAGCAATGGCCACAAGATTACACATGGGATGTATTAGATCTTTATGATACTCTTATAACAATGCGGAATACTAATAACGCATCAAAAGAGCTTGTACATATGCTTGAGTACGAATATATCTATGAAAAAGCAACTGAACTTGAGTGTAAAGCATATGTAAATTTTCTTTTAGAAAATTATATCAAATATGACGAATTAGAGGCTATACGCACAATTTATGGTTTTTTAGAAGGTTTTAAAGATCAAAATGAAAATTTAGAAAAACGGTATGAAAATTTTTATAAATTAGTTCAGAATAATCAATTTCAAAAAAACCATTACGCAGAGAATACTGTGCATAAGAATGTTCGAGAATATATAGATAGTATTATTTTACAATTAGTAAAGAAAATTATTGGTGATGTTATTGATCGTGAGGGAAAACTAAATATTTGGGAAAACGCACCGAAAGAAATGATATGGGAAAAACCCAAAAAACTCAGAGAAGAACCTTTCGTTATAGAAAAGAAATCAGATAATACAACCACTAAATCATCAGATAAGAGTACTTTAAAACAACTAAGAGCTAATGAAACAATGAATAATCCAAGAAATGAAAATGACTCCGATATATCAGATGAAACCAAAGCTATCAATAGAAGCGATGACATAACTGATTGCATAGAATCAATCCGAATGTCTGAACATCATGATGATGTCGCTGTAAAACTCTACGAGGCATTATGTGGAGAAAGTGATCCTCCTTACAATAAGTGGGTAGCAACTTGGATAGTTAAATGTATCTGCAAAAGTACTAGTTGGCCATCGTTTGAACGTGATATTCTGTTTGCATCTTTTGCTTTACTACCAGACTACCAGCTTAACAAAGATGATCCAGAAGCTTTAAAACGTCGTTTACATAGATATCTCAATGAAAGTGATTATCTTACTTTGTACCCTAGTAAATCTGGTCTCCCATTTGTAGAAATCTTAGACCAAGATGAAAGAGGGCAAATATTAAAGGAATTAGAGAAAGACGAACAATTGTGTGTCGATGATTTAGTAGAGTATGTTAAGAAAATATCAAACCCTAAAAAGCATATAAGAAAATTGAAAAAGTATGGTAAATTTGATGAGCAAAGTAATTCCTTTTTCCTTGCTAAACCTCCTAAAATGTTTCTTTATAGGGGGCGTATAGAAGAAATGAAGAAAATGGGAAATACGTTGCGTTTTGTACTTTTGTCATTACTTTTGATTTGTGTAATTCCAACAGCTATTTTTTTTAAAAACTTAACACCAAATAGTGGGGATCTAATAGAGCAAAGTGTTTACCCAAAAGAATTGAATGGTAGATCTAATCGTAATCCTTATGGAAAAACAGATGGTATTACACCTAATATGGCCTTACAAGATAATCTTGCATTCGATGGTGCTTTATTGGCTCATACCCTAAAGCATGTTGAAGAATAGTTATAATATTTTAAATATATGTATTCGTTTTGCTTTTAGTTATTTACCAAAAGGAGATTATAGTGAAAAAGACGTTTAAGTTTTTTCTTTTTATGATAATTATACTTGTTATTTTAAGTATGGTTCTTGAAACAAATACTGTTTCAGCTTGGGGTGACAACAGCGGTCTTAAAGGCATGCGTCCAAGTTACACCATGGAAGAAATCAACGCTGATATCTTGGGTGATAAAATCACTTTCAACTCTATCAGCAACAACCCAGCTCTTGGTGATGGCAAAAACGGTAACGAAAAGAACTTCGTTGCTGCTCGTAAATATAACGATGCCGACACCAGCCACTTATGGCAAGCTGATGAATACAAAAACGTAGAAGATGGTCAAGAGTACGTTGTTCGTATGTATGTCCATAATAACAACTTAGGTGGTCGTGACGCTGTTGCTAAAGATACTCGCGTATTCTTTAACATTCCAAGCGAATCTGGCAAACAAGTTAAGGTTACTGGTTTCTTGGATTCTTCCAACGCTAACCCAACCGAATACTGGGATCACGTTTACTTCAGTAGTGATACCGCTTTCCACCTAGAATATGTTGAAGGCTTTGCCCTTCTTGCTAATGATGGCATTGGTAAAGGTGATGGTGCTAAATTAAGTGACAACATCGTTTATGATACCAAAGGTGTTTTGATTGGGCATGATGCTCTTGATGGTATTATCCCAGGTGGTTTGGAGTTCTATTCAACGGTTGCAATTTGTGTCAAAGTTGTTTATGATATCGACTACACTGTGGACACCACAGTTCGTCTCGTTGGTGATTCTGATAAATCTTGGAAAAACGAAGTTGATGCTAAAATTGGCGACAAAGTAGAATTCCAAATTGAATATACTAACACTAGTGACGCAAGACAGAATAACGTTGCTATCGATGACATTTTGTAAAGTGGACCACTTTGTCAAGA
>DESG01000158.1:0-690 GCA_002361175.1 Lachnoclostridium sp. UBA3320
TTTCTGCTTTCTATATGATGAACATTCAAAATATTATCTCTTGACTCTCCTTTACAACACTGGCAAACATGATTATCACGGAATAATACATATTCTCTTACATTCCAAAAATCAAGCTGTTCTCCTTGCTGATATTCTTTTCCTTGTATCTTAGGACTCTTAATTTTCTGGATATCAAAACTTGCTGTCTCTACAATAATCTTTGTTATAGGCAAAATTTGATGAATATTTTTTACTATTTGTAAATGGCACTGAATTTTTTGTTTGATACTTGGCGCAACCCATCCCTTTCCTTTTTTTCGATTATTAAATCTTGCCTTACGATATCTTGTTTTTCTATTTCTTCTTGTTCTTCGATTCTCTCTACGTGTAGAAAGTAATTCTACTACATCCTTTCTAAGTTCTATATCAGCAGAGTAAAGTTCTTCTTTTTCTGTAGCTGCACAAATTCCTATATGTTTACTTCCAGCATCTATTCCCAAATTAATCTGTTGTGTATAATTTGTAGTATCATACAGCAACTGTATTGTGAATGGACATCTTTTTACTACTTTTGCCTGTCCATTTTTCAACATCCTTCTCACTTTGCCATGACGCTTTGTTGGCATAAGTGGAATACCATTTTTGTTTAATACATAAACCATAATCATACCTCACTTTTTCAAGTAATTCAGAGTGAAACTCTGTTGT
>DESG01000158.1:1024-2869 GCA_002361175.1 Lachnoclostridium sp. UBA3320
TCCTACCCATCAGAACTGTTTAACTACTGTCCTTAGAGCTGTGGACTTGGCATTATATCCACAGGTAACTATATATTCTTACATAACGTAGCCAGTTAAGGCTTAGGCTAGTCAACCATGGACTTGCTTACACAAGCCCATTCCCTTTAGGGGATGGGTAGTTGACACTACTTGTAATCATTAATACGCCTGCAATCAGAACAAGGATAAATAATATAACAGCAGTAGCATACACCTGTAACATAAAAGAATTACTGCTCTGCCCTAATAGTCCAAGTAAATCTGTGTTTTCGGACACTTGTTCATCAGATAATCCGAACTGCTGTTTAATATCTGCTATGTTACTCTGAATATTTCGGACACTCTTAAACTGTACATAGCGCATTGTGTAGTCAGTAGGATTACTATTTGCACCATCTGGGTAAATGGCACGAAAGCTTTCAGTTGTCAAAAATACGCCATAAGAGTCTTCGCTCATAAGTTTTGTAGCGTTATTTGTAAAACCCGAAATTATGTATGATATTTTGCTTCCATCAGGCATAGTGATAACAATTTGTTCTCCGATTTTTAAATGCAGCATATTTTTTGCATTATTTGTTACCAATGCTTCATTTTCGTTTGTGGGAAATGTACCTTCGTCTAATACATTGAAAATTTTAGTAATAGCACTTTCGTTACTGCCACATATCACTACATTTTTTCCCGACAGAGTGTAGCCTTGCTCACCTCGATAATTCAAGACTCCATAATCGGCTACAGTAGCTACCTCTGGATGAAAAGATATTAACTTTGCATCTTCATCACTTATGCCCTTTATTCCAATATGCCAATTTCCCTTTTCTTGCTGTGTCTGCAAAATCTGACCTCTGATAAACATATCAGCCATACCGAAAATAGCTGTTACCAAAAATACCGCCAATACAATACAAATAATAGACATACGATTTTGCTTTCGATTTACTTTTGCAGAAATAGAAACAAGGTCAAGATAACTTTTCATTCGCATTACCTCCTAAGTCTGTCAATACACCGTCTGTGACACGCAATACACGGTCAACCATAGAAGTAAGACCATTGTTATGCGTAATCATAAGTATTGTCTGTTGATAATGTCTAGATGCTTTTGTCAGCAAATCAATAACATCTTGGCTATTCTTGTTATCCAGATTACCTGTTGGATATGTATAATTAGTACAGAATCAAAAAAACAGAAAGCGGCTACCCTCTAATAGCAGCGCAACAAGTAAAAAACATCAAAATATTATCAGACTTCTGTTGTCAAAAAAGTACAGAAAAAGTTTAATAAGCTTGAAAAAGCATTGCTTAAAAAATTAAAAATTAACATATAGTAGTATTTTTATATATAGTGAGATGGTAAACTACCTTAGAATTTTTGCTTCTGGTATCTCACCATCTTTAATTAACATTTCTTGAAAGTACATTCTAAGTAATTATATAATACACTCATTCGGTTTATTTATCAATAGTAAAATGCAAAATATTTCAAAAAAATTAATCTATAAAAAGTTTTATTTTTTCCTCGTTTGATATAGTATTTTCAATTATATCAGACGGTTGGCAGCGTAGCATAGAACATATAACACCGATGCTATCGCATGATATAGATGTTTTCTTCTCTCTAAGCCTTGTTAGTGTGCTTTCTGCCAGTATCTTTTTTTTCCTTATTATAGTAGTAGTGTAACCTTTCTTTTTTAATTCTTCTAGCACATCAATTTTATATTTTATCATTTTATTAGCTCCTTTCTATTTTTAGAAGTTGTACTATATATAGTATAAATATATCATATATAGTACAAAAAAACAATAAAAACTTTTTTAAAAAAT
>DESG01000133.1:0-1376 GCA_002361175.1 Lachnoclostridium sp. UBA3320
AATCTTGCAGGAGCAGGAGCTATGGACTTAGCGGCTGCCAGTGATATGGTAACTGATAGCATGAGTGCTTTAAAAATAGACGCTACTGAAAAGAATCTTAAGCGGTTTTCTGACCAGTTAGCTAAGACTGCAAGTAAATCAAATACCAGTGTTTCACAGCTTGGCGAAGCAATAATAAAGGTAGGTGGAACAGCTTCGGGGCTTGCAGGAGGCACTACAGAGCTTAACACAGCACTTGGCATACTCGCTGATAATGGCATTAAAGCAGCTGAAGGTGGCACACATCTTCGCAACATGATTATGTCGTTACAAAAAGCACGCAATAGTGATGCCGCAGAAATGTTTAAGGACTTAGGATTAGAAGCTTATGACAAAGCGACAGGTAAGATGCGTGGTCTTGGTGATATTTTCGGGGATTTAAATAAAGCATTGGATGGCGCTTCCGCAGAGAAAATAGATAAAACATTATCAACTATATTTAAGCAAACAGACCTTACATCAGCAAGGGCGATGCTTGCAGCAACTGCTGATTCTGTCAAAACACTTGGTTCTGTTATGGATGCATCCTTAGCAGAAAGTGGCACAAGCATGGCTAAACTTGGGATTAATATAAATGACATGGCTAAAAATTTTGATACAGCAATGTCGCAACAACAGTTTACTAAGCAAATGCGTAAAGAGTTTAGCATGACTAAAGAGCAGGCAGGAATATTGTTTAATGGTTTACAGTCACTTGTTTCGGGTACAGGAAACCGATTTGGTGAATTATCAGCAGCAATAAAGGACAGTAAAGGTGCTTGCGAAGATATGTATAATATTCAAAATGACAACCTTGCAGGTGATTTAAAAGCTCTTAGCTCTGCGGCATCAAATCTTGGTTTAAGTTTTTACGATGACGTGGGCGGTCCAATACGTGATGTAACAAAGGCGGCAACTGGCATGGTGACGCAATTAAATAATGCTTATATGGCAGGTGGACTGTCTTCTATGATGGCAGAGGTTGGTAATTGCATGGGACAAGTTGTAGATGGCATAGCGCAGTATGCACCAATAGCTGTTAATACTGGAATAGAGCTTGTACAAAATCTGGTAAATGGCATTACGCAAAATTCAGATGGTATTGCATCTGCCGCAGGAAATATACTTACAACATTTGCCAATGGAATATTTTCACTTACACCGCAGATTGCTCTTACAGGGATTGATATTGTTTTGCAATTAGCAAATAGTCTTACATCACAAGCACCTCAACTTATAACCAGTGGCGTAGAAGCTATAACTGGTTTCATAGATGGTCTTATACAAAGAGGTCCAGAGATAGCAAATACGGCAATAGGTCTTATACAAACACTTGCAGTAAGCATAATGACAAATGC
>DESG01000133.1:1730-7603 GCA_002361175.1 Lachnoclostridium sp. UBA3320
TAATTCCTGCTGCCATGCAAGCCTTAGTAAGTTTTTCTGGTTCTTTAAGAACAAATGCGGGAAAATTAGTTGATGCTGGATTAAATCTAGTAATGACGTTAGCGCAATCATTGATTAGCAATATACCTGTATTTATTCAGACAATTCCAACTATTGTTACAAACATTGCAGGAATCATTAATGACAATGCGCCAAAACTCCTTTCAGCAGGACTTCAGCTTGCCGTTCAACTCCTTGCTGGAATTATACAAGCAGTACCAACAATTATTGCAAATATTCCACAGATTATCCAAGCGGTTGTGTCGGTCTTTACGGCATTTAATTGGATGACTCTTGGTGGCAAAATAATTACATTTATTGGCAACGGAATACGCACAGCAATTACAAGCATACCTCAAATATTTAGCAATTTTGCTCAGACAGTTCGTAGTACTCTAACCTCTTTTAATTGGCACTCTCTGGGAAGTGGCATTGTCCGAACGATTGCCAACGGAATTAAAGGCATGATTACCTCTGTACCACAGCTGTTTAAAAATATGGGGCATTTTGCAATACAGGGGATTAAAAGTATTAATTGGTTAAATGTCGGAAAGACAATTATACAGCTTATTGGTACGGCTATAAGTGGTGCAGGTGGATTTATCGTTGATGCTATCAAAGGTATTGGCGGTGGTATTATTGATGGCATCAAAGGTATCTTTGGTGGCGGCGATGATGCAGAAAGTTCTGGTGCAGAAGCTTCAAAAAGCTATGCAGCTGGTATAGAAAGCAATATAGATGCAGTTAGTAGCGCAGCATCGTCCTTGCCTAATGCTGCATTTGGCGGTATGGATTTAAGCAGGGCATCAATGGCAGGAACAGCAAGCGCAAATGCATTTAATACTTCATTTGATGCTGGTGTGTCAAGCAATCTTATAGAACTAAATACTGCATCTGCAACAGCAGCTATGTCAACAGCAGGGACAGAAAGTGCAAATGCGTTTAATAACAGTTTTGACAGCAGTATAAATTCCAATACATTTGATATTTCAAATATAGGAATTAATATAGATAGTCTATCAACGGCAGGACAGACAGGAGCTGAGGCTATTGGAAGTGGTCTCTCAGGCAATGCACAAGCAGTAACAACAGCAGCTACTGGTATGGCAGATGGTGTAAATGCAGCTTTAGACAGCGGATGGCAAAAAGCAGTAAGCAGTGCAAATAGTAGTATGAATAGCCTTGTAAATACTGTAAGCGCAAAAGCACAGGTAGCGGCAAATGCAATAAAATCTGCTTTTGAAGGTATGGTTATAACAATTCCAAAGCCTAAAATACCAGTTATTTCTACCACGTATAAGACAGAATCATATGGAGATGGTGGCAATGTAAAACTTCCACAGTTTTCTGTAAACTGGAACGCACAAGGTGGAATTTTTGACAAGCCAACAATCTTTAATACTACACATTCTGGAATGCAGGGTGTAGGCGAAGCTGGTGCCGAAGCAATTCTGCCACTAGATGCTCTCTGGGCACGAATGAGTGATATTATATCTAGGGAAATACGTGCAAATAATGATGGTTCTGTTGTAGATGCTCTTTTAGGTAAATTAAAAGACATAGGTGCAGCACAATCCAGAAGAAGTACGTTACAGCCTGCTGCCGCTGGATGTCAGACAATACAATATAGTCCTACTTATAACATTTATGGCAACGCAGGGAAAAATGATATTTTAGATGCAGCACATATGAGCCAAAAAGAGTTTGATAAAATGATGAAGCGATGGCAAAAGGATAACAGACGCACAAGGTTTTAAGGAGGCATAGGAATGGCAGCCGTATATACGACAGTTCAAGGAGATACGTGGGACAGCATAGCATATAAACTTTGGGGATTAGAAGAATGCGCCACAGACCTTATGGAAGCAAATTATAGGTATTTAGATATACTTGTATTTTCATCTGGGACAGTGTTAAATGTTCCAGACCTTGCGCCAGATACATATGGCTGGCTTCCAGGCTGGCGTGCAGATTTAAACAATAATGCAGATGAAACAGACCCATACGAATATGACGAAGAAGGGGAAATTTAACATTGTTATCTAAAAGTGATTCACGAAGAGCAAAAGCAAATATAAGTTTTTCAGGCAACAGTGTAAAGGTAATGGCAAAGTATATAGAATCATTTGAATATATAGACCCAGCCAGTGATGAAAATGATGAGGTAAGAATTACACTGCATAATGTAAATTATAAATGGATAAGACAAATGCCAAACAGGAAAGATAAGCTTACAGCAAAGATTGTTGTCAGCAACTGGAAAAAACAAGGGAAGAAGATTTTTGATTGCGGAACATTTTGCATTGATGATTTTACACATACAGGACCAGAGTTGACTACAGAAATTCAGGGTGTTTCGGTTCCTGAAGGAAATGCTTTCCGCTCCACATCAAGAAATAAGACCTGGAAAAAAGTTACATTGAATCAGATAGCATCTGGCATCTGTGCAAAATATGGTATGTCATTATCTTATTCGGGACCTGCAATTAAGTTTACAGTTATAGAACAGAGCAATGAAACAGATTGTAGTTTTATTAAAAAGTTGTGTAATGATTATGCTTTAGGGATAAAAGTATATAAGGGCAAGCTAGTTATATATGATAAAGCAGTCTATGAAGCGAAACCAGCAGCAGTTACTATTGATGCATACAAGATGCAGAAATGGACATATAACGAAACACTGATTGGGACGTACACAGGTGCAGAAATCAAATATACAACTGGAAAAGATGACAAGGAAATGACTTGCAAAGTGGGTAGTGGAAAAAGAATTTTATTTATAAATGAAAAAGTAGACAGTCTTGCAGATGCGCAGTTAAAAGCGTGTGGCAAAGTAAATACAGAGAATGAAAAAGCTGTAACAATGTCTATTACAATGATGGGCAATCCAGTTATTGCAGCAGGTATAACAGTAAAAATAAAAGGACTTTATAAGATAGATGGCAAGTATTTTGTAGATAAAGTAACACATAAAATAGACGCAGAATCCGCCTATACAATGGATTTAGAATTACATAAAGTCCAAAAAAGGATTACGCCATAGGAGGGTAAAGTATTGGAAAAAAGGTCCAATGATGTAATTAGGATTGGCACAGTAAGTAAAATTGATAAAGAAAATGGCATGGCAGAAATTATCTATCATGACAGAGATGATAAGGTATCTGACTTATTACCGTGTTTTGCTTATCATGATGAATATAAAATGCCAAAAGTAGGCGACAAGGTACTTGTAGTACATTTAAGTAATGGTCAAGAAATGGGCATTGTAATGGGTAAATATTGGAATGAAAAAAATAAGCCCATAGATAAAGAAGATACTTATCGCCAGCAATTTGATTATGATGGCAAAGCTTATGTAAAATATAATGAAAAAACAGGAGAGCTACTTATAAAAGCTCCAAAGATAAAAATTGTAGCAGATGAAAAACTTATAGAAATAGAAGCTCCAAAGTACAACATTATTGCAAAAGATATGCAGATGGATATAAAAAGCAATATTTCTGTTGCTGGTAGTGTAAGTCACCAGTAAACATATAAGATTTTATTCTATACGTACAGTAAGGGGGTATTAGGTGGCAATAGGCAATATCGGAAAGACAATCATTTTTGAAACAAATGATGAAAGAATTTTAAGGTTTTCCAGTCTTGATAAGACTGTAAAAAGCCGCTGGGCTTCACATTCACGTATAATGAAAAAGCCAAAAAAACAATTTTTAGGTCCAGATGCTACAAGCCTTAAATTTACCATAACACTTAACGCAATGCATGGTGTTAAACCCGTAACAACGTTAAGAAAGATTGAAAAAGCAGTAAGAAGAGGCAAGCCCAAAAAGGTTGTTATTGGTAAAAAATCATTAAGCAAAAACAAATTTGTAATAACCGAAATGAGCGAAACTTATGACTATGTACTAAATAAAGGAGAAGTTGTAAAAGCAAGTTGTGAAATTACGTTAGAAGAATATTTATAGGGGTAGCGAAATGTATGATATAAGCAAGAGCAAGGTAGTAATGGTTGGGTTTAATTATATGGAAGCCTCAAAGCTGCAGCTTATAAAGCGTGGACTTGAACTGCTGTATAGTACAGCAGCTGGCACATGTCCAGGTGACCGTGCTTTTGGATTAGACCAGACATTTGAATCACATCCAATTAATATAGCAGAAAATCTTTTTGCCACAGAGGTCATAGAAAAAACAGAATATTACTATCCAGAGGTTGAAATTGAAGATATAACCTTTCAGGCATCTGAAAATGGAGAACTAGTTCCTACAATGGTTATAGTGCCAGCAGATGGCGGTATAGACGAGAGTGACGAAGAAGATGATGAGGAGGAGGCAGATGAAGATTGACTGAAATAACAAGCGCAATTAAAAACCTGCCAGATATAAGTTTTATAGATAATCTTAAATTAGATGACTTACAGGGCATATTAATTAATGCTTTTCAGGAAGAATACGAAAAAGAAACAGGTCACAAGCTTGCACTTTCTAAGGCTGACCCAAACCGTATTATTTTACTATCTTGTGCGCAGATTCTGTATCAAGAAATGCAGCAAATAAATAAAGCTGGGCGAATGAATTTTTTAAAATACGCATACGATGGCTATTTGGATAACCTGTCAGCTTTAAAAAAAGTTACACGAAACCCTGCAAGAACAGCTTCCGTGCCTATAAAATTTATTCTTTCCATGCCTCGGGAAACAGTAACTGGAATACCAGCAGGGACAAGGGTAACGGCAGATTACGAGGTATATTTTTCAGTTCAGGAGTATGCAGAAATACCAGCAGGAGAAACAGAACTAACTGTTATTGCAGTCTGCACAGAGGCAGGTGTTGTTGGAAATGGGTATGCTATAGGGGAAATTAACACATTGGTTGACCCTATAGGATTCGTGAATAAGGTAACTAATACTGAAACAAGTGCAGGTGGAACAGAAATAGAAGATGATGAAAGTATGGCAGAGCGCACTTATTTAGCTCCATCATCTTACAGTACTGCTGGTCCAGATGATGCATATGTATATTGGGTAAAAGATGTGCGACCAGATATAGGAGATGTAAAAGTGACAAGCCCATCAGCAGGGATAGTTGATATACGTTTTGTTATGGATGGTGGCAAACTACCAGATAATAAGACAATACTAGCTGTTAAAGAGCATGTAAGTCAACGTGGAAAACGTCCACTTACAGACATGGTACAGGTTAGCAGTCCAGATGTTGTGCAGTTTGCAATAGATTTTAAATACTATATAAATTCCAGTGACAGTAGCATAGCAGCATATATACAAGAAAATGTAAATACAGCAGTTGATGATTACATAATATGGCAGTCTTCTAAAATTGGGCGTGATATAAACCCTGATGAACTTATAGTCAGAATTAAAGGTGCAGGAGCAAAGAGAGTTGTTATAAATACACCAGTTTTTCACGCAATCGGGGAAATTGAAAAAGCAGAGCTTTCTTCTAGTAATATAATTTATGGAGGGCTGGAAGATGATTAATTTTTTCGATGGACAGATAACAGATATACTTCCATTTAATATAGCGGAAAAACCTGAAGTAAAAGCTATAAGCTATGCATTACAGAAAGGAACACANNAAAACGTCCACTTACAGACATGGTGCAGGTTAGCAGTCCAGATGTTGTACAATTTGCAATAAACTTTAAGTATTATATAAATGCCAGTGACAGTATTACAGCAGCATCTATACAGGAAAATGTAAACAAAGCAGTTGATGAATACATAATTTGGCAGTCTTGCAAAATTGGACGTGACATAAATCCTGACGAACTTATAGTTAGAATTAAGGGCGCAGGAGCAAAGAGAGTTGTTATA
>DESG01000133.1:7757-11284 GCA_002361175.1 Lachnoclostridium sp. UBA3320
CTATGCATTACAGAAAGGAACACAACTGCTTTACAATTATGCACAGCGGCTATATTTATGGACAGATATTGACAATCAACCAGAGAATATCCTTGACCTTATGGCAGCGGAACTAAGGACGCAGTATTATAGACAGGATTTAGATATAGAAACAAAGCGGCGACTTGTAAAAGGAACACTTTCTTGGTATATGACAGCGGGAACACCAGAAGCAGTGGAAGAACTTATACAGGCTGTATTTGGAGAAGGCGAAGTTAAAGAATGGTTTGAGTATGATGGAAAGCCATATTATTTTAAGGTTGTTACAAGTGCAATTCTTACACCAGATATCAGTGATTTTTTTATTAAAATGATACAACGTGTAAAAAATACTAGAAGTCACCTAGATGCAGTGGAAATACGTAGAACTATAAAACAATCACTTTATTGTAACACAGCTAACTTCCCACATTACAAGCCATCAGCCATTATTGGCGGCTATAACGAGAAAAGAATCACACATCAAAAGTTATTTGCAGGAATAAGTCCATTTTCAGACTATAAACCAGCAACTATTACAGATGGATATGCAGAACAAAGAATATCAGAGCAGGAATTTTTTACAGGAACGAGCCAAATTTTAAATTATAAACCAGTCGCAATCACTGACGGCTATAGCATAGCCAGTATGGCAGGACAAGAATTTTTTACAGGGGTTGGCGGAGTAGAAAAGTATAAACTTCCTGCTGTAATGGACATTTAAAAAAACAGAAAGGGGGATATATATGCCACAGCCATTTAATAATGCAGTGATGACAAGGGATGGTGCAACGCTTTTAACTAGGGCGCAAGCAGGGGAAATTAAGATTAAATTTACTCGCATCAAGATAGGAAATGGAGTTTATTCAGCAGATGAAAAGACATTTCCAATGCTTCAGGAACAAAAAGAATTAAAATCACCTAAAAACAGCTATCCGTTGTCAGGTGTTGAAGTTTATTCGGAACACAGCGTTAAAATTACTGCATTAATAACAAATAAAGATATACTGACGGGCGAAACGCTTATACATGAAGGCTATTTCATTAATGAAATGGGATTATTTGCAAAGCCTGAAGATGGGGATGATGATACAGAAGTACTATATAGCATCACAGTAACATCGGGGGAAAACGGCGATTTTATGCCGCCGTACAATGGTTATAATCCTGCACAGATTACGCAAGAATATTTTGCTACAGTAAGTAATACAGCAGATGTTACAATCAATTATGTAGGGGCTGTTGCTACAGCCGAACAAGTGGAAAAATTGCGCCTGAAAGTCCAAGGGATGGAAAACATCATAGCCAGACTTTTGAGATACTCCTACGACCAAGACAATAGCCGCATAACAAACTTACTGCCATTTGATTATGATAACGGCAAACTCACAGTCCCTGACGGTATGGGGCATTTTGATGATAACAGACTGGTGCTTACAGACATAACTTAACAGGACTAAGAACGGAGGTTAAGAAGATGGAAACTATTACACATATTGAAACAGGCGGCGTGTCAAGACAAATTGCAGATACCGCCGCAAGAAGGGCAATAGGCATACCCACACAACCACAAACTTTAATAGCAGGAACAACAGAAGTTACATTTACTGTAGATAACATAAGTGATAACAGCACTATAAGGGTGGAAGTAGCAGATATATCCACACTATCCCACAGAGGGATAATAGTAGATGGAAACAACGTAACAGTAAAATTTGAACCGCAGGAAAGTGATATTCTTGTGCGGCTGGTGGTCTTTAATGAACTAGAAGAAACTGATTTTTGAAAGGAGAATACATATGGAATATTATCCAGCTGGTTATGCAAAAGGTATTACTAATAGTAAAACTGTTACAGAAGAGGGTGAGTATGTATTAGATGCAGCACAGAACAACCCAGATGTACCTGGAAGCTTGAGGCAGGATTTGAATAACTTATTAAGACAGTTTGTATTTAAAAGTGGTGATTCGATAGCCCTTAATGATAGTATATGGACAGTGGGAACGTTGACTTTTAGCAATACAATAATATTTATAGATTTACCAATGCCTGTAATTACATCAGCTACACCTAAAATTAAATTAACTTATATAAAAGTAAGGCAAAATAACGATTATTTAATTTCCGAAAGTAATGATGCAATATTAAATTCTATTAATGCAACATGCCTATTCATTCCATATTATGGTTTTAGGATAGGTCTAGAAAAAACATCTGGTTTTGGTGGTATAAACAATGATGTAGTAGCAGTTGAAATGAGTTATACTATCACATTTGAATAAAAAAACTTTATCTATAATTATATCAATAATACAAAAACAATTATAAATTTAGAGAGGAGATATGTAATATGAACTTTTATCCATGCAATTTCGGGGGGGGGGCATTTCTAATAGTAAGGTAGTGACCGAAGAGGGCGAATACTTTTTAGATGCTATTCAGAACAACCCAAGTATTGAAGGAACATTGGCGTATGACATTAAACGCATAGAAACAGAATTTAAAGAAAAATTAAAGTGGAAGTTCATTGGTGTGTTTGATTTAGAAAGCAATATTGAAAAGTCTATTGATATTCCTGAAACAGCACAAGAAATCTGGGTTGTAGTGGGTGAGAAAAGTGGCGAAACTCAGATATATGGTGGGAACTCTGCTGTAATACTTAAATCATATGACAACCCAGTCAATAATAGACATATTTTATTTTTTAATGAAATACACGGAGCAACAGGAGCAACTCTAGCAGAAGGCACAAAGGTATTTTATGATAAAAATAGTTTAAAAATAGAAGTCAAAAATATTGGAAATGGATTTTTTATACATGCAAGAGTGTACTATAGATAAAAAATTGATTAATGTATGTTTTTTATAGAGCGTAATTAGGGTAACAATAAAAAACTATTGTAACAATAACAATATTATTATCAATAGAAAGGAAAATATTATTATGAAACTAAAATTAAAAGGAATTGATGAAACATTTAACGCAACAGATGCAACAACAGCAGATACACTTGTGCTTGAACTTACATCAATCTATGAGGTGGATTCTTTCAGGGAGAAACTGACAGATGAATCTTTAAGACATTTTGAATTTTTAGACAATGTAGACAATGTTGCTGGTAAATATGACAACTATACCTTCAAAGGTGATGTGTCATACAGCGTCAAAGATGGTGTGTATACAGCAAAGTATTTTCTTAGAAAGAAAACCGAAACTGAAATCCGTTTAGATGCACTAGAAGCAGGACAGGAACTGCAGGACGGTGCAATAGATGAGTTAGCGCAAATTGCAGGAGGTAATGCATAATGATTAAATTTTACATAGCAAGGATTAAAGCAGGAAAAATGAAACTGGAAGACGTACCTGTAAGGTGGCGAGCAGAAGTGGCAAAAGTTATTGCAGCTGAAAAGAATGCAGGAGGTATGTAATATGGCATGGCATAATTGTATTTTCGGGGGGGGGCATTAAGATTGCCAACAACCTCGCAGTAACAGAAGAGGGCTTTGTA
>DESG01000133.1:11407-11993 GCA_002361175.1 Lachnoclostridium sp. UBA3320
GTTAGCGCAAATTGCAGGAGGTAACTAAGATGGTTAAATTTTATGTAGCAAGGGTAAAAGCAGGAAAAATGACAATAGCAGACGTGCCTATCAGATGGAGGGCAGAAGTGGCAAAGGCTATTGAAGCTGAAAAGAATACAGGAGGTATGTAACATGGCATGGCATAATTGTATTTTCNNGCAGTAACAGAAGAGGGCTTTGTACTTGATGCAAGACAAGGCAAAGTCTTAGATGAAAAGATTGCAGAAACAAAAGATGATTTATTAAAAATGATACAGACTTCAGGAGTTCTTACTGGTAATGCAGATTGGAATAATTATATAAACCCTGGTGTGTATAACGTACAAAATACTATAATGATAACAGAAAATCATGCACCTGTAGGAATATACCCATTTGGTATTTTAAGGGTTTGCGTATCACAAATAAGTGATGAACATAGAGTACTACAAGTCTATTATCCACATCAGCCAGGGCAAAATAATAACATTATATTAGTAGCAAGAATGTTGAATTTTAATGAATGGAAACCGTGGTTAGGAGTGCAAGGACAATTATTAGGATAGATTTTTGATAAAGTTTTGAA
>DESG01000088.1 GCA_002361175.1 Lachnoclostridium sp. UBA3320
GTAATTTATTGGATTGCTATAGTAGAGAGGTGATATATATTTTTCCAAACCTTCTTTTAACGATGTCGCTGGCAGGAAGTACAGTTTTTCTTTTATATATACTGATTTATCCATTAACCAAAAAATATTTTTCTTTGAAATGGCGATATAGAATATTAAAAATAGCAGCAGCGTTTTATCTATTGCCAGTGCCAATTTATAAATATAGGATAATATATGTAATCCATATCTTTTTTCCATGGTTATGGACACAAAACAGACATATATCTGAAATTATTGACATGAAATACATAATCAATGTAGGTCAGGACTTTGTAGAATTTTCGTCAGGCGTTAAACATATGTTGTTAATTGAATTTTTTATGATGATTATCGCGCTTGTCATAATTCAAAGGAAAATTATTCAATATTGGAAATGGAAAAGAGTCTGTAAACTAGATTCTGACAAGCCAGCAGAATGGGAACAGGAAATTTTTACGAAAGTAAAAAAAGACATAGGCATAAAAAAGGATGTAAAACTTATTTGCTCTAAGCATTGCAAATCACCAATGGTAAGCGGTATATTATCTTCTATTCTAATATTGCCAATATGGGAAGATAATATGGAGACAGAAGAATACGAATATATATTCAGGCATGAACTGATTCATATTAAGCATTATGACTTGTTAATGAAGTATATTGGATTATTGGTGATGGCAGTCCACTGGTACAATCCTTTGGTTTATGTTATGTTTTATGAAATTTCTGTTATTAGTGAAATGTATTGTGACAGTATTGTTATTAGCGGAAAGGAAGAGGAAGAGCGCAGGAAATATAGCGATTTAATTTTAACACTTGCTACGCAAAATGAATATACCAGAAAGGAAATTTTCTTTTCAGGCATGGCAAACAGCAGAAATAAAAATATGTATAAGAGGAGAATTTTGGAAATGAAAAAGTATAAGCGACATAAAACAGTTTTGTCTGTTATTATAACGATAATTATATGTATATCTGGTACAGTGACAACTCTTGCATACGAGCCTCCCAATATAGCTTCAGGTTTTTCAGAGCATGATTCTGATGGAGGCGGAGACTTTAATTCTACATTTGTAATTGAATCAGCAGAAGTAGAACAGATAAAGTTGCCATCAGATTATTTTTTTACAGATGATAGTGGTATTATTTATGATATAAGTAGTTTTGATATAAACAACAGAGTGGCTTGTGTACATGATTTTTCCATACATGGCACTTATAATGAACATAAAAAAGATGGAAAAGGCGGATGCGTAGTAAAAAGCTATGATGCATTTTTATGTTCCAGATGTTATGATGTCAAAACAGGAAAACTGAAGGGTACTGCAACTTACAATCCTTGTCCGCATTAATGTTATGAAAAGGAGAAAGGTTACATGAAAAAAAATTATGGTTTAACCAATACAGAATTGCAAATTATGGAACTATTATGGGCAACAAAAGAACCGATGTCATTCAGAGATATTATGAATATTGCCACAACAGAGTGGAAGAAGTCATGGAAAGTGCAGACATTAAATACATTTCTGCTTGGTTTACAGAAAATGGGGCTAGTTGGGACAGACAAAAGTAAGTCAACTTATAATATGTATTATGCCTTATGCACAAAAGAGCAACATATCCATAACTGGACAAAAAAAATGGTAGCAGAATGTTATGAAAATTCCTTTGCACGTTTTGTGACAGCTTTTATTGGGGATGGGAAATTGTCAAAAGAAGAGGCAGATGAATTAAGGAAGTTATTGTAGAATAATTAGGAAGAGGAATATTGTATTAATAGGTGCAGTATGTTTTTCTGGTATGTTAGGTATAAGTAATAGTTGGAATTTAGTTAATGCCAAAGATGTCAACAGTAAACAGGTTTAAAAATCACCAGTAAATAACTACTGGTGATTTTTATTCCAACAAATAATGAATTTTAAATGGACAGTTTGTTTAGCAATGTATACTTAAAAAAAGCAAATAATAGATGCATTAAGCACTTTTTCTGCCTCGCATAATAAACATAACAACTGATGCACCTATTATAACTATATAACCAAGACAGCTAAATATGTCAGGTATTTCATGTATAAACAAGAAACCAAGTATTCCTGCAAATATTACTTGAGAATAGTCATAGACAGAAAGTTCGCTTGCTGGTGCGTAAGTGTATGCTGCTGTAATGGAAAACTGTCCTCCTGTAGCAGAAAGTCCTGCAAGGAGAAGAAATACCAGTTGATTTAGTGTCATTGGCGTATAGTTTATAATAAAAAACGGAAGCGAGCATAGGCATGAGAATACTGAAAACATAAATACAATCAGATTTGCAGGTACTCCTCTGCCAGTTGCTTTTCTTAATATAGTATAAGCAAGCCCTGCATTCATGCCACTTAAAAGTCCAATAAGTGCAGAAAATGACATCAGTGCATTACTGTTTACAGCACTGCCGGGTTTTAAAATAAACAGTGTGCCAGCAAGTGCTGCAAATACACATACAAGTTGGTAAAGCTTTGCCTTTTCTTTTAATATAAAATAAGAAAACAGTATTGCAAAAAAAGGTGAAAGTTTGTTAAGCATTGAGGCATCTGATATATTTAGATGGTCAATCGCATAAAAGTTAAAAAATAAGCCAAGTGTTCCAAAAAACGAACGGAAAAATATCAAATGCCAGTTACCTTTACAATTTGACAAACTTGTGTGATTTTTTAATAATAATACAAGTGAAAATATTATCGCTACAGCATTTCTGAAAAATGCTTTCTGTAGTGTTGGTATGTCACCCGACATTTTCACAAATAAATTCATAAGTGCAAAGCAAAAAGCCGCACATATAATACATAATATCCCTTTATTTTTCTCTTTCATTTTTCAATCTTTTCCATATTTGTTACTATCTGACAATAATTACTACAGAAGATTTTTTATTATTGTATGTTTTTACAGTTATAACTGCTCTGCCTTTTTTAACGGCAGTAACTCTGCCATTTTTGTTTACTTTTGCTATCTTTTTATTAGAAGAAGAGTATTTAAAATGATAGCTTGCACACCCACTAGGAACTGTGGCAGAGATTTTAAAGGTTTTACCTTTTTTAATTTTTTTATTTGTTGACGTGCTAAGGTTGATTTTTGATGGTGCTTTTTTAACAACAATTTTTATAGAGGCAGACTCTGCCCTATCTATAGAAGCTGTTACAAATGCAATTCCTACAGATTTTGCAGTTACATTGCCCAAACTATCAACAACAACTACATTATTATTATTGCTTGTATATGTTATATCATCTTTTGATATAGCTTGTGAAGCATTTTCTAATGATACATTTAGCTTATAACTTTCATTCTTACCTAAAATAATAGTATTTTTAGATATATTAATTTTAATTTCTTCAAATATATTAGAAGGAGCTTGTGTTACAACAGGTGTCTCTGTTTGTGTTGGAGCTATTGTTGTAACAGGTGTTTGTGTAGGAGCAGGAGTTTGTGTTGCTACAGGGGTCTCTGTTGCCGCAGGAGTTTCTATATCATTTGTAAATGCTTTTAAGCATATATTATTATATCCTTCTGCTGACGTGTCATGCCATTCTTCATTAAGATAATAATAGCTTTGTCCTCTCTTTGATGAATATCCATACTTTATACCGCTTGCAACTGCTGTTTCTCCCTCTATCGGCAGATATGCCTGATTGCCTGTAGAAGCATTGTATTTATATGTTATCACTACAGAAAATTTTTCACCAGGGTCGAGAGTGCATTCTGATGGCAGATTAACAGTGTGATATCCACTAAATTTTGCAGTGCCATTTAACGTGCATTTATTTACAAGAGTGCCATTTTCAGGTGAATTGCCAGATACATTTTTATATATCTTTATATTATATGATTGGTCATCTGTAAGCGTATAGAAAGAAACTGCTTTTAATGACTGGGTGCTGTCTTTATCGGCTGTAAATACATTGGCAGCAGTTATCTTTTTATTTTTAACATAGACTGTATCGCCATAGCCAATGCCATCGTACTGGTAGTTATTGTCATAATTTGATACTGGTTCCATCTCAAACGTGTATATATCACAGATTGAAGGCTCATAGTATGACATCCAAAAATATCCATTATCATTGTAATTAGTACCGTAGCTGTTGGCGATAAGCCATGCGCCGTCTCCAGATGGTTTTAATGCAAAATTATTCCTAGAATAGTTATCGTCCCAACCAACAATAGTTACACAGTGATTTGCCATAGCTTGCGCCATCTCCCCTGTGTATTTTGTCTGATAAAATGATATGCCATGTGGTCTGTTATTTTCAAATCCACTTGTATCATAATACATTGATATATCAAGTGCACCATGCTCCATTAAAGCCTGTTTAATCTGTGCTCTTGAGCTATTGTCATAACACTGTGCATTTTGTAAATGTGCCAGAGAATTATAGCGCATACTTTCACCAACTGCTGCCATACTTTCAGCCATGGTACTTTCTTCTGTGAGACTGTTAGCTGTAAATGGAGCATTGTATTCTGAATCAATTCCTGACCACTGTGCAAGTGTAGTTATTGCAGTAAGAACATTGCCCCCTACATCATAGGCAAACGTTGAAACATTGCTTCCCCTAGGTGGATAAAATGGGCGTATATTTCCAGAACTTGATATATTTGTAATATTATCACCATACATAGAGTTAGAGCTGTCTGCAATGCCATTATAAGAGTACCAGGCAAGATGGTTTTCTGAAAAATCCACATTATCTATAGTTGAAATATTATTAATAACTGAATTGGATTCTGAAGCTTTAATAGCAGCAAATGCCCAACACGCACCAGTCACGCCTTGGTCTTTAATTGATGTTTCAAGATTATAATCACGCAAATCATATGATGAAGGAAGGCTTGCTGCTTTCCTTGCTTTATAATCCCCTGTTTTAGAAGATGTATCAAGGTCATATTTATCACCATTTTCATCTATATATGAATATCGCAAAAGACCATCGTTATTACTTTCTACAACTCGTGACAATAAATTTAGAGTATCTGTGCTGTCATTTTCTTGTGATAAATTTGTAGCGGCATTTGCGATTGTGCCTGTTAATAAAAGACTTGCAGCTATAAGCATACTTATTGGTTTAAAGTATTTTTTCATAAGCAAATTCCTTTCTATTTTATTAATATTTTATTAATCCGTTGAGATAAATTGTTTTCTGTGATATAATTCTAAAATCTTTATACAAGTAATAATAATGAATTAAACTTACAGGAATAGTGTGGCAAAAATTTTGCAAAATGTCAAGTTATATGTGAACATATTGTGTTCTTTAAAATTTTTTATAAAAGGAGATTATTGCAGCGATGAAATTTTTAAAAGATATTTTAAAGGGTGTTGTAATAGGAGTGGCAAATGCAATACCAGGAGTTAGCGGCGGAACAATGATGGTATCTATGGGAGTTTATGATGACATCATATACTGTATTACACATCTATTTACGCAGATTAAAAAAAGTATAATGATACTGCTGCCATATTTTATTGGTATGGCTGTAGGAATTGTAGGATTAGCATTTTCTATTAAATCACTATATGCAAATTTTCCATTTCAGACTAGTATGGTATTTATAGGTCTGATTATCGGCGGTGTTCCTATGTTGTATGAACATGTAAAAAAGACTTCTATCAAAGTAGGACATATACTATTATTTCTTTTGTTCTTTATAGCAATTATAGCTATGCAGTATTTTGGAGGAAACGGCAAAGATGTAGTATTAAGTGTAGATATAGTTTCAATAATTAAAATATTTTTAATAGGGATTCTTGCATCTGCTACAATGGTAATCCCTGGTGTAAGTGGTTCAATGATGCTTATGATACTTGGATATTATAATCCTATTATCAATGCAATCACAGATTTTGTAAAAGCTTTAGCAGAACGTGATTGGAACACATTGTTAAATATATGCGGCTCACTTGTTCCATTTGGAATTGGCGTAGTTATAGGAATTTTTGCAATAGCTAAGATTATAGAGATTTTATTAAAACACTTTGAATCACATACGTATTGTGCAATATTAGGACTTGTAATTTCATCTCCAGTTGTGATTCTTATGGGTACTGATATGCAGCATATAAATATTGTAGCAATAGTAACAGGCATTATAGGACTTGTCGCTGGAACTTTTGTAGCAAGGCAGCTTGGAAAATAGAATTGAGGTGCTTATAAATATGGAAGAAGAAAACAAAAAAGAAATACACAAAAGAATATGTGTTCATCTTGCAATAATTATATGTAGTTTATTATTATTGGTGTTTCTTGTACCAAAACTTATAAGATTTTTTGCACCACTTATTATAGCATGGATTATTGCAATGATGGCAAACCCACTTGTGCATTTCTTAGAAAAAAAGATTAATATAGTGCGAAAACAAGGCTCTGCTATTGTGATTGTGATGGTTATTATTGCGATAATTGCACTGATATATGTGGTAGTTAGTACACTTTTTTCACAGGTGAGCTCAATGATTGAAACACTTCCTGATGTATATGAAAGTGTATCAAACAATTTACAGAATTTTGTAAGTTCTCTTCACCAAAAATACAATATTATACCTGAAAATATCAATAAAATTTTTGTAGGTGATGAAGGAAAGTTAAATGACTATATATTAGCATTGCTTAATTCAATACAAGAGCCTGTTTCAACAGTAAGTTCAGCGGCAAGCTCGCTTATAAATATGTTTATCCTTTCTATCCTTACTCTGATGCTTGCTTACTTTTTTACTGCTGGCAATGATAAAATAAAAGCAGTTGTAAAAAAGCATATGCCTGAAAGCATAAAAGATTCAATAAGATTAATAAAAAATACAGTATTTACTGCAATAGGAGGATATCTGAAAGCGTGTTTTCAAATTATGATACTTATGTTTCTTATTTTATTTATATTTTTCTCGATAATGAGGATAGATTATGCCGCCACTATTGCTATTATCACAGCAATACTTGATTTCTTCCCATTTGTTGGGACAGGCTTTGTGCTTATGCCATGGGCAGCATACTCTGTGATTACAGGCGCATATTTAAAAGCGGCAGCACTTATGCTGTCATATTTTATAACGATGCTTGTCCGCCGTCTGCTTGAACCAAAGCTTGTAGGTGACAGCGTGGGTATGAGTCCGTTCTTGACATTATTATCAATGTTTATTGGCTATAGAATTATGGGAATGTTAGGTCTGATAGTAGGAATCCCTGTCGGTATGATATTAAAAGAGTTTTATGAAAAAGGGATTTTTGACAATACGATTAATGGTATAAAGATATTGGCTAATGATATTAATGAGTATAGAAAATACTGGTAGTGTGCTTATGATAGGCATACTGCCAGTATTTTGTATTACCTAATATTAGAACTGGAGTTTTTTCTGCTGATTTTTTCTATCAGTTGTAAAGTCTCGTGTTGCCAGTGAAAGGAACAAGCTGTTCATTATCTGATATAACACAATGCCAATTACAGCACCAAGCAAGAAGATAACATAGTCATCTATAGCTCCCCTTCCAAGTCCTGTAAAATTCTGTATAACTTCAAGTATAAGAGGGAATATTAAATATACAAGAAGCTGTAATATAAAAGGTAAATTTTTAAGGTATACTCTTGCAAAATAACCAAAAGGAATACCAAAACATGCTATTTCTGCTATATAAATTATTATTGGAATAAGACTTTGGTTTGTCCTTATAACACCTTCTATATACTCTGCTGTTGCCATAAACGGCACAAACAGTTTTGCTCCAAATTCGGGAGCATCATAAGGTGGGTCAAAAGGAGTGATAAAATATTGTTTAAGTATTGCAAGTGCATAAATTACTATAAAAAACTTGCTCATTCTATGGAAAAATAAATTATAACCATCAAATCTAGGACCTCTGTCCAATAAATCTCTTAAACTACAGTAAATAAAAGGTATAACCCAATTAAGCAGTATAAGCATTATAATTGAGAAATCATATTGCAGCCATGGATTTGGCTGTATTACATATACTATAACACAAAATGCAATAGAAGTGATTACCATGAATGATGCATGGATAAAATTGTAATCATAATTAAGTGATGATTCTAAGAAAAAATGTGACAAGCACAACGAGCATATAACTGAAAAAATTATTACAACAAAATGTTGTGGAACAAAGTAGTATATGCATACTTCCATTATAAAGCATAAAAGACTTAAAAGAATTACCAAGCTACTGATATTAACCGATTGTTTGTTCATACTTCAATACCATCCTTATGTGTTTTAACTTTTTTTTAAAATGCTATTTTATTAGTATACCACACTTTTTGCTATATGGGGATTTATTTTTCAAAAAGAACAAAATTATTTTTTATAGAGTATCTCCCAATATAGACAAAAGTATGAAAAAATAGTAGAATACCTTTTGATTCTAATATTATAACATATAGAAAAGTGAGGTTATACATATGATTAAAAAAGATATAAACTATTTTGATTTAGAGCAGATTGCAGAATCGGGACAGTGTTTTAGATGGAAGAAGTTAGATGAACACAAGTACCGCATACCTGCTTTTGGAAATTATTTAGATATTGCACAGACAGGCAGCCATTTTGAATTGTCATGTACCGAAAAAGAATTTGAACAAATCTGGTATGATTACTTTGATATTGGCACTGATTATGAAGGAATTATTAAGCGGATAGATGTAAAAGATGAATTTCTAAAAAATGCAGCGGATTATGGCAAAGGCATCAGAATTCTTAATCAGGATATTTGGGAGACAATAATTTCATTTATTATTTCACAAAATAACAATATTCCACGCATTAAAAAAGGTATAGAAAATATGTGCCAAAGGTATATGCGTCAGACAGATGCTCTTTTAGGTACAGATATTTATATGATACCATACCTTGAAGATATAGAGAAAAATGGAGGAAGGGAGAGCCTTTCAGAACTTGGCATTGGATATCGTGATAAATACATATGGGGAATTTGCCAGTTTAAAAATCAGTCGCCAGACTTTATAGATGAACTTAAAAAGCTTAATTATGAAGATGCAATGAAATACCTTATGGACTTTAAAGGAATAGGAAAAAAAGTTGCCAACTGTATATGCCTGTTTGGTCTGCACCACCTTGATGCATGTCCGATAGATGTGTGGATGAAAAAAGTAATTGATGAAGAATATGACGGAGAAATGCCTGCATGGATGACAGATAAATATGCAGGAGTGTACCAGCAGTATACTTTCTTTTATAAAAGAGAAAAAAAATAAGAATTTACTGTTTTTTTGGCACATCCTGCATTTTTTTGTCGAATAGAACAAATAGACTATAAACTGTCACAAAGGTATTATTATATTAAATAATTTTACTGATATAATAGAAAGGAAATGACCGTTATGGAAACATCTATATGGGAAAAACCTGAAGAAATTAATAGAAAACTGGCAGAAAGAGTCCAAATGGTACGCAAAAGAAAATTTATTACACAGGAAGAACTGAGCGGCTTGTCTGATGTAAGCTATGGTTCTATTAAACGCTTTGAAGCGTCAGGAAGAATTACCTTGCTCTCTCTGACTAAAATTGCAATGGCACTTGACTGTACCGATGAACTGCGCAATATTTTTACAAAATTTCCATACTGGGATATGCAAGAATTAATTGACAACAGCAATTAAAACTGTAACAAAATTTCTAATCTTAATTAAACCTTAATCTGATTTGTAATCAGATTGTAAGATGCACATGCTATTATTTAATCTGTTAAAAGTTATATTTATTTTTAATTGGTTATGAAAGGTGTGTGCATATGAGTATCTTAGAGTCAAAAGATTTATGTAAAACATATGGTTCTGGTGACAATACGGTAAAAGCCCTTGACCATGTTTCTATCAATATAGAAGATGGAGAATTTGTTTCTATAGTCGGGACTTCTGGAAGTGGCAAGTCAACATTATTAAATATGCTTGGTGGGCTTGACAGACCAGACTGTGGCACTGTAAACATTGCAGGGAAACAAATTTTTACGATGTCAGATGAAAATCTTACAATATTTAGAAGGCGAAATATCGGATTTGTATTTCAGAACTATAACCTTGTTCCAGTCCTCAATGTTTATGAAAATATTGTACTGCCAATAGAGCTTGACGGTTCTGAAGTAGACAAAAAATATATTGATACTATTATAAAAACTTTAGGACTACAACAGAAGTTAACAGCGATGCCAAATATGCTGTCAGGCGGACAGCAACAGAGAGTGGCAGTTGCAAGGGCACTTGCTTACAAACCAGCTATTATACTTGCGGATGAACCGACAGGAAACTTGGACAGCCATACAGGCATGGACGTAATATCACTTCTTAAAGTTACAAGCCGTGAGTTTAACCAGACTATTGTTATGATAACACATAATGAAGAAATTGCACTTATGGCAGACAGGATAATCCGCATTGAAGATGGCAAGGTGTCTGGAACAGAGGAAGCAGGTGATGGCCATGTTAAAGAATAATAACCAAGAAATTGTAAAAAAAATAGGCAAACGTACACTTGCAAAAAACAAAACAAGAAATATATTTGTAATCATGGCAATAGTGCTTACTACATTTATGTTTACTACTGTATTTACAATTGGGTTCAGCCTTGTAAAAAACCTTAGTACAATGATGTTAAGGCAGCAGGGCACAAAGAGTACAATTTTTTTGCCAGAACCAGATAAAGACCAGATAGAAAAAGTCAAAGAAGTAAAATCACTGTATGCAGCAGGATTAAAAATTCAGACTGGAGCAGCGGATATTTTAGGTACAGAAAACAAAATACTTTTAGACTGGTATGATGAAGTAGAATTTAATGATAATTTCCAACCCGCAGTAAGTGATATAAATGGCACATATCCGACAGAAGCTGATGAAATAATGCTTTCAAAGTCCGCACTTGATGCACTTAAAATAGATAAACCAGAGAAAGGTATGGACATTAAACTTAAACAGGGGTTATTCAAGCTTTCTGGATGGTTTACAGATTATGCTTACCATTCTGGAGGATATCTAGGATTTATATCAGATGCCTATATAGAAAAAACAGGACTAACTGTTGAAAAAGATGGCATACTCTGCATGTCTGCAAAGCCTGGAAAACAAGATGAAGTTCTTTCAAGCCTAAGCAAGCTAAAACTAAGGGAAGGACAAGATATACAGTCAGGATATGATATACAAGAAGAAAACAGCAACTCAGCATCTGTAACAGCAATAGTTATCCTTCTTATTAGCTTTATAATTGTTATAAGTGGTTATCTTCTTATATATAATGTGATGTATATATCTATTACAAAAGATATCAGATTCTATGGAATGTTAAAGACAGTTGGCACTTCGCCTTCACAGATAAAAAAAATTGTATTACACCAAGCAGCAAGTCTTTCAGTTATTGGTATACCTATTGGGATTATACTTGGAATTATTGTATCATTTGCTGTAGTGCCTTTTGCATTAAAAATAACTGGCTCTTATGGCAGTAGTGCCCCAATGCCTTCGGATATAAGTTTTAATCCTCTTATTTACATAGGAACAATCTTATTTGCAATTCTTACTGTTTTTGCCAGTTGCCGTAAACCATCAAAGCTTGCAGGAAAGGTTTCTCCTGTTGAAGCTCTTAAATATAACGGAATAAATAATGTAAAATATAAAACCAGAAAAGGTACTGATGGCGGCAAGCTTTACAAAATGGCGTACCGCAATGTTTTTCGTGAAAAGAAAAGGGCTATAATGGTATTTGCATCACTATTTATGGGTACTATTGCTTTTCTTTCAGTGAATACCTTTCTTGGATGCCTTAAACTGGAAAATTATGTAAAGTTTTATCTGACAAATGACTATACTATATACACAAATTCAGACGACCCTGCTTTAGCTAAAAAAGAAGCAAAAATTATTGAAGAAAAAATTAAAAATATAGATGGCATTACAAATATACATGTAAACCGCTCTGCTGATACTGTATTTGAATTTGATGAAAAAACATTTAAGCCGTTTTTTGAAAATTCTCCATTTGATGAAAAGGAACTTCAAACAATTATTGATTCTTACAAAAATGCAAAAGAAAATAAAGACAAATACCAGTCACCAGTTGTTTCTGTAAGCTCTGATATGATGAAACTTTACAATACAAAGGCGAAACAAAAAATTGATATAGAAAGATTTGAAAAAGGCGAGATATGTCTTTTAGGATTTGTTAGTACAGAAGAACAGTCAGACTATATGCTTGGCAGGAAAATTACACTTAAGGATATAGAAAGCGGCAAAAAAAAGACCCTAGAAATTGGTTCATGTCCTACAATAGATGATAGGTATGGAATTAATGTAGGATATTATTGGATGAAGTCCGCTGCACCTGATATTGTGCTTATAAGTGATACTGCATTAAATGAGTTTTGTGATAATCCCAGTATCGACAATATTATTGCAGACTGTAATCCAGAAGCTGAAAGCTTTGTAACACCAAAGATAAAAGAAGCAGTAAAGACAAGTGCGTCTGTACTTCAAACTGAAATTAAGTCGGAACTTATGTCAGAGTTTGTATCCTCTATGTCTGCAATGAATATACTTGGTGGAGGAATTTCTATAGTCCTTATTCTGATTGGAATAATTAACTTTATAAATGTAATGCTTACTGGTGTATATACAAGAAAAGGAGAGCTGTCTGTAATGGAAAGTGTTGGCATGACCAAAAAACAGGTCAAAAAAATGCTTGTATTTGAAGGCGGGTATTATGGATTGATTACGATTGCTCTTATTTTAACTATAGGCAATGCCCTTGTTTATAAAATTGCAAACTTTACACAAGATATAGCTGACTATGCCGTATTTCATTATCCTATAGTATTAATGTTTATTATTATAGTTGTTATAATGAGTATATGCATAATAGTTCCTATGGCTATATATCATACGGTTTCAAAAGAAAGTATAACGGAACGCTTAAGACAGTAGCACTAACAAAGGCAGGTACAGATATGCAGAGAATACTAATAGTAGATGACGATGTAACTATATGCATGGGTGTAAAAATATTTCTTGAAAAAAATGGGTATATAGCTGACTGTGCATATACATTTTCGGAGGCAGAAGCTGCACTTTTAAGGCCATACAGTCTTATAATTCTTGATATCAACCTGCCAGATGGCAATGGTCTGGATTTATGTAGTAAAATACGCAGAGGAAAAAATCTCCCTGTGATTTTTCTTAGTGCCGATGATACTGATGAGGATATGATAAAAGGATTTACCGTAGGATGTGATGATTATATTTCTAAACCATTTTCACTTGAACTTCTTATACAAAGAATTATGGCAGTGTTAAGAAGAACTGAACAAGGGATAAACAGCAATCTATTTCAATATAAAAATATATCTGTTGATTTTTCTAAAATGCAGGTAATGGTTTCCAATAATATAGTCAAACTTTCAGCCACTGAATATAAAATTTTAGAATTTCTTATAAAAAACAAAGGGCAAGTTCTCACAAGAGAAACTATAATTGACCGTATCTGGGGATGTGATGCAGACTTTATGGATAGAAATACTCTAAATGTGCACATAAGACGTCTTAGGCAAAAAATTGAACCAGATGACAAAAACCCAGAATATATTTGTACTGTATTTGGAATAGGATATACATTTGGTGACTGATATGGATAGAAAAAAATACAAAAAAATTATATATATCATCACTGCATTATATATTGCTATATCAATATGTTTTACATTGGCAGTCTATATTATAACGAAAAATGCTTCTGCCAGTTTGATTTCTGCTGTTGGTATGGCAATATTATGTATATTATCATATGCACTGCACAGAGCAGATGATATATATATTTCAGGAATTGTTCTGCAGTTGTCAAAACTAATGGATGTACTGGTACAGATTGATGGACAGGAGATATTTCTAGATAATGAAGACACTGTTTTATCAAAACTTCAAAACAAAGTGATAAAACTGTCCAAAATCCTTAAAAATAACAGTATGCGAGAAGAACGTGAGCATGAAAATATCAAAAAGCTTGTTTCTGATATCTCACACCAGTTAAAGACTCCCATTGCCAGCTTGAAGATGTACAGCCAATTTCTCTCTGACCAGTCACTTCCTGCTGAAAAACAAAGAGAATATATTAATATTTTATGCAGCTCTATAGAACGCCTGAATTTTCTTTCTGAAAATATAATTAAAATTTCAAGACTTGAGGGTGGCATTATACAGTTAAATATACGGAGACAGAATCTCAACGAAACAGTGCTTAAAGCTATAAAAGATATTTATGTAAAAGCACGACAAAGCGGTGTTGAAATCCGGTATGATGAAAAAGATAAAATAGATTTAAATCATGACCGTAACTGGACAGCAGAGGCTATATTTAACTTGCTGGATAATGCAGTTAAGTATGGAAATAAGGGAAGTATTGTATATGTATCAGTAAGAAATCTTGGAATGTTTGCAGAAGTATCTGTAGAAGATGAAAACGGTGGCATACCATATAATGAAAGAAATAATATTTTTATGAGATTCTACCGTGGAAAAAACAGTAAGAGACATGAGGGACTTGGCATCGGGCTTTATCTTGCACGTGAAATTACAGCCAGACAGGGCGGATATATTAATCTTAATATAAAGGGAAAAAGAAATAGGTTTTCTATAGTGCTATTTAAAGATAAAGAAGCGACTGCCATACAGGAATGCCTTTGAAAAGTTCTCCCCTCCACTTGATTTTTTCCTCATTTTCTGAATAGCCTGACACACACTAACCACCTCGTTTTCTTCATCATATTTTATTCCCGAATTTATGAAAAATGTAAAGTTGCATTTTTGCAGATAAAGAAATTTTTATGTTTATCATGGAGTCAGTTTTTAGATTTTACCTTTTGGCATAAATATATACAAAATTGATTTCAGTGAATTTTAATTGTTGACTGTGAAAAATATTGCCTGATATGCAACTTAAGCTGATTTTTGTCGGGATATATAGTACAAGGAGAAGGAAAAACAACAGACACAGGAGGAGACTTATGCAGGACGACAAAATTGTTGCATTGTACTGGCGGCGGGATGATGCAGCAATTCGTGAAACAGAAAAGAAATATGGAAAATATTTACTGAAAATAGCGCAAAACATTCTTTTTAATTTGGAGGACAGTAAAGAGAGTGTCAATGATACCTATCTAAAAGCATGGAATTCCATACCGCCCCATAAACCAATGGTTCTTTCAACCTACTTAGGAAAGATTGCAAGAGAACGCTCCATTGATTTGTTACGGAGAAAAAAACGTGCCAAACGTCAGCCGTCAGAATATGTTTTGTCACTTTCTGAATTGAAGGAATGCATTTCTGACAGTAATACAACAGAGCAGGAGGTAGATATGCATTTGCTGGCAGATGCAATTGGCACATATCTAAAGACGCTTTCCAAAGAAGCACGCACCACCTTTGTTGGAAGATATTATTATATGGATTCTATAAGGGAGATTGCCGCATGGCACGGCATAAGTGAGTCAAAGACAAAAAGTATGTTGCACCGCACCAGACAGGGATTAAAAGAGTATTTAACACGGGAGGGATTTTTATGAGAGAAGAACACATTATGGATGCATTAAGCCTGTTAGACACAGACATTATTGAGGAGGCAGATGTTGTCCGAAACAATTTTAAACGCACTAGTAGACACTCGTGGAAATGGGCGGCAGCTGCCATAGCCATTGCTGCCATCTGTCTAGTCCTAGTAATGCATATCGGGAAGCAGCAAGCTTTACAGGAATCAACCAGTACAGTAAATGGTGAAGAAACACTTCCCATACTTACTATCGCAGAAAACACAGATGACGGTATGGGATTTGAGGGGTATATGGCTTATGATATCTCAGATTTGGTCAATAATAACCCATGGAGCGAGGCAGCACAGCCTGATACCCTTCCCGTATATAAAAACCAGCTCTCTGTCAGTAAAGACTTTTTTATAGTTGGTGCTGATTTGGAAAAAATGCGAAAGCTTTTAGACGAAACTGCCAGACGCCTTGGGCTGCATACTGATACACTACAGGTTACAGATGATGTCCCTGACGAGGAAACAAGGCAGAGAATTACCGAAAAATTAGAAGGTGATGTGCCTGATGGATACTTTGCTCCAACGAAACTGATTGCCAAAGTAGATGGAATGGAACTTACGGTTTTGCAGGAGATGTCGGCCATAGTTTCCTTTGAACCTGTTGCCAGAACTCTTCCAAAGCAATACAACTTCACAGATTTTGCTTCTTATAAAGAAATAATGGCAGTAGCAAAATATCTGCAAAATGAATATGCAGATTTTATTCAGATGGAAAATCCGCAAATAAACATCTATGATGGTGACTATAATATTGACAAAATACAGAATTATCAGATTGGTTTTTTTGATGCGGGTAAAGATACTGTAGAGGGAATCATAAACTACAATTTTCGCCAAGTGACATTTAGCTGTGATGACGAGGGAAAGCTTTCTCAGATAAGCCTTAACCAGCCAGATTTATCAGAAAAAACAGGTGATTATCCTATTATCACACCAGAGGAAGCGAAGGCTTTTCTTATGAAAAGAAATTACATTACAACTGTTCCTTATGAGTTTCCAGGAGAAGACTATATTGCAAAAACAGAGCTTGTATATCGAACAGGCGCAAGGGAACAATATTTTATGCCATATTACCGCTTCTATGTGGAGCTTCCAGAAGAAGAGCGTGATGGTATGAAAACCTATGGTGTCTACTACGTTCCTGCTGTAGAGGAAAAATATATCTCAAATATGCCGTTGTGGGATGGTAGTTTTAATTAAATAACTATCACTGTAACAGTTCAGATGCCCCCATAAGCGCAAATTTAAGAAAAAAATTCATAACAAACTCTTAACTACCCAATAGCCGCTGCTGGTATAGGCTCAAGCGGCTAGGGTTCTATAAATGTTGCAAGCCTTCATGAACCTCTGCCAGAATATACGCTCTTGCAGCACATTTATTGTTCTGGTTACAGTCCATTCTTATATTCTGAACCAGTAATCTTTAGGCGCATTTTGATATACCCAGTCTACTCCCGCCATGCACATAGCAAAAACTACTAGCATCATTATAATTATAATTGCCGCAAAATCGTATTTGTATTTTATCTGTTTTTGGTTCAAAGCATAATAAAGCACTTCGCATCCAAGCATAATAAGTATTAACGGCCACATTGCAAATATAAAGTAATAATTTAATTCACTTATAAACGTCTGTAGCAAAAATAATACTCCAAAAATCACCAATACAATTCCTAATGTAAAAGTTCCGACACGTCTCTCCCTCATTTTCTCTCCCTCCATCTATCTATATATTCAAGACACTCCCCTGCCAGAATATGCGCTTTATATCTCATCTTTTTCTTTAAAATACATATCATCATTGTCAAGCTGTGCCTTTTTACCCTTTATAAGATAAAGACCTATTAATATTATAACTACTGAAAATACAAATCTTGGAAAATAATCCATTACTCGGTATATAATGCCCATCCTAAAAGGCATTCCAAATACGTTTTCGAGTATATATAACATATTTTCAAGCAATATATAACTTCCAGTTATTATTAAAACAACTGCTGCTGGAACACGGAACTTACTTATGCTAAAGTTAAAGCTGCTGACATCTTCTATAAACAAATACCCATCTTTAAGCCTGTCAAATTCTTCATCAGAAAGTGAATTAATATTTATGGAATCAAAAAATGCATAACACCATATAACAGGCAGTGCACATAATAGCCAGTCAATATACAGCATATTTGCCAAACATATTTCTCCAAAAAATAGCAGCATAAGACTTGTTCCTCGTTTTAAAAAGCCTTGATACATCTGTCCAGCTCCCGGCACACATGATATAAAAAAGTTCCAGAATTTACTCTTCTTATTTGTCATAATTAACCTCCATAATTTTTTTAATTAATTTATGTTTGCTTTTTTGTATAGCTATTTTTTATATAAGTTTAATGCTTTAGAAACATCATCTGATATTTTTGCAGACGTATTCCTGAATAAATCCAATATCTTTACATTATTTCGTGCCTCCTCTTCTGTAATCTCTTTTGTCAGTGAAAGTCTTGATTCTTTGTAATTTCCATCACTGCTGCCTGGCAAAGTACCCACTGGCATCATTATCATTGTTACTGCTGCACAAACTGCAAATGCAACCTTAGCTGTATACATCCAAAATTCTCTTTGCTTTTTCCTTACCCTTGCCATTACAATTTCCTGTGGAAGTTTTACAGGAGTTGTAGTTTTCTTATATACTGTCTGTTCCAGTATATTATCTTTTAAGTCTGGGGGAGTAAAGACAAGCTCTTTTTTAAGCATAGCATCTGCAAGCTTTCCTGCACAAAATTCACATTTAGATATATGTTCCAAAAAATTCAGCTGTTCTATCTGTGTCATTCTGTCTGATATATAATGATTTAACTGTTCTTTAGTTATATGCATTACACTAAATCCTCCTTCCTTATTTTTTTTTGAAGCATCTCTTTAGCTCGGCGTATCTGTGTTTGCACTGTTTTAAGCTTTTTTCCTGAGCTATCTGCAATCTGCGCTGCTGTTTTTCCATTACAGTAATATTGTGTAGCAACTTCATTATATGGCGGTTTCAATCCACCACATACAACTAAAAGCTGATGTCTGGTTTCATTTTGTATCATTTCATGTTCTGGCGGAGGTACACAGGACGCATTCTGTACTAGCACTTCGTCTTCTACAGGAACAATTCGCTTTTCTGCCCTTTTTAAGTAATCAAGGCACTTATTAACTGCAATCCTTGTGATAAAGCCTCCTGGATTATTGCCATCAAAGCTTTCTAATGATTTGTATACAGAAAGAAATGTCTCCTGTGTCATATCCTCTGCGTCAAAATAATTACCAGTCATTTTATAACAAACAGAAAAAGCCAGTTTTTCATACTTTTCAAGCATCTCTGCAAACTTTTTATCATTTTCTGACATTTCTTCCTTCAAAACCATCTCACCTCTCTTGTACTAATGCCTTTCTATTATATATAACGAGACAGAAAACAAAAAGTCTTCAAAAATTCACATTTTTTCAAATTTTATATCATCTTCATCAATCTTGTATATATATGTATCATTAAGAGTAGGAGGTACATTTATTGCATTATCTGCAGGTTTTTCTTTTGATACCACCCTTAAAACTACTTCTTTGTTGTAAATATTTTTACTTGAAACAGAAAATTTCTTCTCTAAGGCAACAGATTCTTCAAGGCTTGTTGTAAATTTCCATACCTTGCCATTGCATTCATCCAATAATGCTTTTTTACTTCCATTATAAATTGCATTGCCATGATTTAAAATAGCAAGGTTTTCGCAGATTGATTCTATATCTGAAACTATATGCGATGAAAGAAGTATAATCTTGTCTTTAGAGAAGTTCATAAGTACATTGCTAAAATGCACCCTTTCCTTTGGATCAAGCCCTACAGTTGGTTCATCAACAAGCAAAAGCTTTGGTTTTTTAACAAGTGCTGCTGCAATACCAAGCCGCTGTTTCATTCCTCCTGAAAGTTCCTTTACTTTTGCCCCGCTTTTATCTGTCAGGTGTGTCATTTCAAGAAGTTTTCCAATTTTTTCTTTCCTGCTTTCTTTAACACCATTTAACGCAGAAAAATAATCCATTATTTCAAAAACTGTCATATTTGGATAGAAAGAAAACGTCTGTGGTATATATCCGATTAATTTTCTTATCTGCCCTGTTTTTTTAATAACATTGCCATCAAATTTTATTTCACCTGAAGTTTTATCTAATATCCCTGCAAGAATTTTTATTAAAGTTGACTTGCCTGCACCATTGGCTCCAAGAAGCCCATACATTCCCATTGAAAGTGTTATGTTTACACCGTTAAGAGCTATTAATTCATCATACTTTTTTGTGAGATTATTAATTTCTATCTTCATTTTTTCTTATTAACCTTCTTCCTTCTGCTTTGTTATATGTAACAAATAACAATATAATAACAATAATGGTGACTGCTACACTCAGATATAATTTAGTCTTTTTTATATGATATGTATAACCTGTTATACTTAATGGCATATTCCCCTCTGAAATTATATTGAATAAGTAATATATAATGTATGAAAAGTATCCTGCTAAATAACTTTCTGAAACTTCAGTAATTAATAAGGAAAACACTCCAATAAACAGTGAACTTAAATATACACCAATACACCATCTTCCTGCTGATACATGGTTTACAAGGCAAAGAAATAACATAGGCATTAAAACCATTATGAATAAAATAATACCTGCTAATGCCATTCTTAATATATATACTAAAGGATAAGGGCAATTTGAAGTAAATACATAGCTTTCTGTGCCATTAGCCTTCTCCATATTTCCAAGCCTTATAAACAAAAATATGGATGCAAAAATAAAAATATTTTCCCCAGCTATAGCAATATCTAATGTATTCATTTTCTGGGAAATAATAATCGGCAATATTATACATATGTAAGGAATATATAGCATTACAATTTTACCTACAGACTGTTTAAATATATAATAACCTGCTCCTCTTGTAACAAAGTCCTTTGTTTTCTGTTTTTTCTTTTTCAATATTATATTTTTAAAGGATAAAGGCAAGGCATTTACAACAGATTTTTTTATATTTTTTAAATTAATTAACCTGCCATGTTCCCTTCTGTAGTTAAATAATACAACTGTAAATCCAGTTAAAATAATTGATAATAATATTATTATAATCCTGTTTATGATGACATTGCCAGAGTAGTTCTTGTATAAAGTATAATCATCAAAATTGTTATACCTTATAAGCAATGCAAAGTTAAATTTATCACTTAAGCCATACCCCATTGACAGGTAAAATAATATAAACTGGGTCATTATGTTCAATGTTTCAGAGCAAAATAATATACCAAGAAAATGCCCAATAGCTGTTACTATTAAAACAGTTGGAAAAATTATAAAAATGGGGTTTATTAAAAATGGAATAATACTTATATCATACCCATAGTTAAATTTATAGTTCCAATATATAAAACATGCAGCCCCAAGAAAGCTGTATATAATACTTACAAGTATAAGTGGTACTGTGTCTGCTAGGTATTTAAATAAGACATATTTGGTTGAGCTTACATTTGCTGTATATATATACCCATTTACATTTTTTCTTTTTTCTTCTGTATAAGACATAAAAGAATATATAATAGCAATAAAACCCATAATTATCCCACAATTATCCAGAAATACATATGCATAACCATTAGAAATACTATTTTTATATGTCAACTGGAAATCATTAATAGCAGCCTTATATTTTTTACCATGAAAACGTCTAGTACATTCCTTATATATGTAGTATGGTGAATTAACATAGGAATACCCAACGCCTTTAATATAATATCCAGGAGAATTCATTCCTGTATAATACAGGGAATATATATGTAGTTTTTCTTCCAGTTTTTTTAGATATGGCTGCATACCAGAATAAGAAAGATTTATTCTTACATCTTTCATTTTTTCAGAACTTTTGTAAGAAGGGTTAATTTTTTTAATTATTTCAAGAAAATATTCTTTTTCAGTATCATTTAGTGTTCTTCCGTATGTGCCCCACATTCCATTTCCTTTTGGTTCAAAAAAGGCTGTTGTAGCTCCTTTTTTATAATCAGATACCAGCTCAAAATATACAAATTCTGCCTTATTTAAAGGCTTAAAATAATTATATTTATAGTAATCATAAGTAGTAGAAGCTGTTGGCTTAAGCGAGGAATATAACCAGAATCCTCCAATAATAATTACAAATAAAAATACTATATTAAAATATTTCTTTCTAGTTTCTGCAAAAAACATATTTTCTCCTTTAATATTGTACTAATGCCTTTCTATTATATATAACGAGACAGAAAACAAAAAGTCTTCAAAAATTTATAGTTTTTCAAAAAAAATAATCCCCTGAAAAAAATATAATTCTCTTGGGGATTAATTTTTAACCATTTTTTATAATACCTTGCTTAAAAACTCTTTAAGCCTGTCATTGTCAGGGTCTTCAAAAATCTTTTCAGGAGTTCCTGATTCGGCGATAATGCCATTATTCATAAAAAGTACCCTGTCTGATATTTCTTTTGCAAAACCCATCTCATGGGTAACTATCATCATTGTCATGCCACTTTTTGCAAGTGTTTTAATAACCGCAAGCACTTCTCCTACCATTTCAGGGTCAAGTGCAGATGTAGGCTCGTCAAAAAGCATTACCTCTGGTTCCATTGCCATTGCACGTACTATTGCAAGTCTTTGTTTTTGACCGCCTGATAATTTTACTGGTTTTACATCAGCTTTATCTTTAAGACCTACTCTTTCAAGAAGTTCCAAAGCTTTTTTATGTGCTTGTTCTTTATCCATCTTTTTTAACATTACAGGTGCCATTGTAATATTTTTTTCAACTGTCATATTTGGAAATACATTAAAATGCTGAAATACCATACCCATCTTTTGACGGTGTACATTTATATTTACACCCTTTGCTGTAATATCTTCACCCTTAAAAAGAATGCGTCCTGATGTAGGAACTTCTAATAGGTTCATACACCTTAAAAGCGTAGACTTGCCTGAGCCTGACGGTCCGATAAGACTGACTATTTCATTTTGATTTACCTGCTGTGTTACATCTTTTAGTACCTCTAGGCTGCCAAATTTTTTGGATATATGTTCAAATCTAATCATTCTGCACGCAGCCTCCTTTCTAAAAATGCTACAAGCTTACTAAGTGTAAATGACAATATAAAATATATTATACCTACTACAAATAATGGTTCAAGTGTTAAAAATGTTGCTCCATTAACAGTGCGGTATGTAGTCATCAAATCTCCTACAAAGAATGTAGATGCAAGTGATGTTTCTTTGATATCTGTAACAAACTCATTGGCTAGTGCTGGCAGTATATTTCTCATCGCCTGTGGAAGCACAACCATGCGCAATGTCTGCACATGATTAAGCCCAAGGCTTCTTGCTGCCTCTGTCTGCCCATGGTCAACTGACTGTATGCCTGAACGTATTATTTCTGATATATAGGCAGTTGTATTAAGTACAAGACCTACAGATGCCGCAGCAAACGGAGAGAGGTTTATGCCTATTTCTGGCAGCAGGAACATAAAAATATACAACTGTAAAAGAAGTGGCGTGTTACGGAACAGTTCTATATATGCAGTGCCAATAAGTGATAATATTTTATTGCTGCTCATCTTTAAAAGAGCAACAAGTGTTCCAAGTATTGTGCCACAGGTTACTGCTATAAAAGCAAGCAGCAGCGTATATCCTATGCCTTGTATAAATAACCCTCTGTATTCTCCTGCTACACGTAATATATTATCAAGCATTACATCCTCCATTCTTATATCTGCAAAAATTTTCAGGCTTTAATTAATTTCCTATAGATGCTGTAAGTGTCTGTGCATCAACAAGCCAGTCATTATACAGACCTTGTTCATTTATCTCTTTTATAATTTCATTCATCTTATCTTTTAATTCTGTTTCGCCTTTAGCGACTGCAACTACAAGCTCTGCTTCATCATAAATAAATACAGGTTCTGCAATAGCAAGAGAATCATCACTTGATACGATTGAGTCCGCTACTACTTTCTGTAATACAACACCTGCGGCTTTATTTGATTTAACCATTTGTATGCCATCTGTAACTTTACTTATAAGCTGTTTCTTAGAATCTGCAAGATACTGGTCAACGATAGATTCCTGTGCTGAACCGTTTTGTGCTGTGACAGTTTCACCATTAAAACTTGCCGCATCTTTATATTTGTCAACATATTCTTTAGCTACAACTACAACCTGCTCAGAATCGTCAAAATATGCGTCTGTAAAGTCTACAGCCTGTTTCCTTTTTTCTGACGGATAATATGCATTAATTGAACAGTCTACTTTATTTTGTGTCACCCCAGCAAGACAAGTATCAAAATCCATTGCAATTATTTCCATATCAACACCAATTTTATCTGCAATATATTTTATCATTTCAATATCTGCACCAACATAAGTGTCTTGTCCACTCTTTGATGGGTCTTCAAATTCATATGGTGCAAAGTCAGGTGAAACTGCAACTTTAAGCACTCCTGCTTCCTGTACTCTTTCAAGTGCATTCTTTTCCTTGCTGCTGCCGCTTTCACTGTTGCTGCCTCCGCTGTTATTGTTGTTACTGCTTCCACCTCCACTATTGCCACAACCTGCCAGACTTAAAACCATTGCTGCACATAATGCAGATGCTATTATTTTTTTCAATTTCATATATTTACCCTCCTTAACTGTGTCTATACACAGAAAAAGCAGACCGTAGAATTATGACCATACGTCTGCTTTGACCAACTTTACTTTAAAAACTATATACCAATTCAGACAATTTTGCAAGTAGAAATTTTAAAATACATCTAAAGCTGTCATTGCCATTGCCTTTGCTGCTATATGCATAAGCTTTTTTGCATCATCTGAACCTGCTACATCTATAAAGCCTTGCTCATGTATGCCTGCGTCCGAAATATGCGCTGTACTTAGTGTCGTATAACATACAGGGCATTTATATGATACATTTCCTATATCTGTACTTTCGCAATGATATTTGTCCCCTTTTTCAAGTTCAGTTATGCCAAGCTCTGCAAGGTTTGCTTTCATAAAATTATTAAGTGTTTCATTGCGTTTGATATCATAGAAAGTATTTTTAGCTCTTTTATATTTAAATTTAGCGCCTGTCATAAGACTTGCACCTTTCCCAATATTTACCACACGTTCTGTTGCTCTTTCCAAGATATCTTTATTAGTTGCTCTTACAAATATCCACATAGATGCATACTCTGGTATTATACTTGGAGACTGCCCTCCATTTGTTATTATTTCATGGATTTTTACATCAGCTCCAAACTGCTGTCTCATAGCATTAATGCCAGCTATAACAAGATGACATGCATCAAGTGCATTAATTCCATTTTCAGGTTCTTTGGCTGCATGCGCAGCTTTACCATAAAATTCAAATGTATAGTCAGTCATTGCCATGGCTGTAGTATCAACGCAATTTACTCTGCCAAGATGCATCTGTAATACGGCATCTATATTATCAAATGCGCCAAGTTCTGCAAAGTTAACTTTACTTCCAGTTTTTTCTTCTGACTGTGTTCCAAAAAGGATAACTTTTCCGTTATAATATCTGCTTATATCTTTTAGCACACGTGCAGCTGCCATTGTGCTGCCTGCTATCCAGTTATGTCCACACGCATGTGCAATTTTATTATGTGAATCTCCATATCCAAAAAGAGCATCATATTCTGCGAGAAACGCCACAGTTTTACCATGATTGCCCATTTTTTCACTGTCAGTGCAGTACTGGGCTTTAAATGAAGTATCAAATCCCAAATAAGGATAAGTAACCTCAAATCCAATAGCACGCAGTTTTTTTACAAGAAATGCAGATGATTTATACTCTTCATCGCTAAGTTCAGGATTGTTAAAAATATAGTCGCTTATTTCTTCTGCCCATTTTGCAATTTTATCTTCTGCTTGGCACACAATTCTTTTAATTTCTTCCATACAGTATCTCCCTGTTAATTACATTTCACCCAGAAAGAACACCTCACAGCTATATTGTCTTTAACAGGAGATATTCCGTCTAGCTGTACATTATCTGTTACATAACACACATTTCCTTCATTTGTTCCGCAGTCTTTAAGCCAGTAAGCATCTGAACTAGTAATTATATTCTTATACTGTTCGTACTGTATCTTATCAAGTATTGATATTAATTCTGTGTATTTTTTACCATCTGTGATTAACTGTCCCTGCTCTACTATTGCAGACTTTTCATCACTACTAAAAACTTTTATATAATCAGTGTTAAGCCATCTGCACAGTGATGAATTATGCCATATATTACTTCCTTTTTTATCAAACTTTATCTTTCGTAAAATATCTTTTCTAAGTAATAATGCCCTACTGTCAATTTTATCAAGTAAAATCCATTTTGTATCTCCATATTTTACAATATCTCCAGGATATGACTCTATAATAAATTTTTTCTCTAAGTTAAAAGCTTTTTTTTCTGCATCAAACTTATTCTGAGCAGATTTATAATATTTAAGTGCTTTTTTATAAGCACCCTTTTTCATAGATTTTTCTGCAAGACCATAATAACACTCTTTTATCTTACTTTTGCCATGTAATATACCACCTGATTCAATATAATAGTTAATAGCTGTGTTTAATTTACCCTTTGACTGATAGTACATACCTTTTAATAGAGGAAAAAATGGTGTATTTATAAATGCTATTGCAAAAGCAGTAAGTATGCAAAACATAATTACCCATCTTTTACATGTTGCTATTGTCTCAATTTTTCTTATACGCCTTTGACATTCTTGTATATTTTTACTGCACTCTTCTTTTCTATAATTAAACTTTCTTACAAGTTTTAAATCCTCGATTATATCAGCAAAGTCACTTTTATTTTTAGCATTGTCAAATTTTTTAATTGCTGCTTTAAAAACCTCTGCTGCGCCTCTGTCTGTCGCTTCTTTAGCATTATTTAAACACTGCTCTTTGCGTTCTCTGGAGTCTTTATAATCACCAAGCTTTTCAAACTTCTTGGCTGCATCATTTAATGAAAAGACAAGTTTGTCAAATCTGATTATACAATCTACAGCTTCCATCAAACTCACAGCTGAGCGATATAAATTTTCTTCCTTTGAAAGCTTTTCTTTTTTCTTAAATGGTTTTGCTTGCATATAACCACCTCCATTTCAAGATACAGCAAATTTACTATATCATTTTTTGTAAATATGTCAACTATTTGATTTGTTCAACCTTTTCTTTAGATAAAATTTTATTAATATTTAAGGTAAATAAAATTATTGCTGTTATTGCTGATGCAAAGTCTGAGACAGGTTCTGCAATATATACGCCATCTGCTCCTAAAAAAAACGGAAAAATAATTGCAAGAGGAGTTAAAAGTATTACTTTTCTAAGCATAGCTATAAAAAGTGATATCTTTGCCTGACCAAGTGCCAAAAATGTAGGCTGAATTGCCATCTGTACGCCAAATAAAAGCATACCACACATAAATAATGGCATCTTGTCACCCACAAGATTTATAAGTGTTTCATCTTCAGTAAAAACTTTTGCAAATAGCTTGGGAACTGCCATAACTATTGCAGTTCCTACAAATGAAAAACTTCCGCATATCAAAATCATTCTTTTATATGTCTGTCTTACACGTTCAAAGTTTTGTGCACCAAAGTTATAACTTAGAAGAGGTTGTACACCCTGTGTAAATCCTCCAACTGGTGCAGAGAAAAACTGCATTACACTTTGCATTACTGTAAGAGATGCAACGTATATATCGCCACCATATTTTTGCAGTCCACTGTTCATAATTATTGATATAAGACTTTCTGTAGACCTCATAACAAATGGAGAGATACCAAGTGAAAAGATAGATTTTATAATTTCAAAATCTGGTTTCATATTTTTAAGCTTAACCTTTAACAGTGCTTTTTTGCTGGTTAGAAAGTGCAGCACCCATATAGCTGACAAACTCTGTGAGATAATAGTAGCAATAGCAGCACCTTTTACACCCATATTAAATGCAAAAATAAATATTGGGTCAAGTGCTATATTAAATATAGCTCCTACAAGCACAGAACACATTGCCACGCCAGAATTGCCTTGTGCTATAATATAAGTGTTAAGTCCAAGTGCAATTTCTACAGATATTGTTCCCACAAGATACCATGACAGATATGTACTTGCATAAGGAATAGTTGCATCACTTGCGCCAAATGCATATAGAAGTGGTCTTTGCCACACATAAAATACAAACATAAGAATAACAGTAAATATTATAAGCAAAAATGTACCATTACCAAGTATTTTTTCTGCATGTTCTTTATCGCCCTTGCCTAGCCATATCGAAGAAAGTGGTGCGCCTCCTTGACCTACAAATGCTGAAAAAGCAGAAATAAACACAATTATAGGAAGTGCAACGCCTACGCCTGTAAGTGCATTAGCACCGCCACCTGGTATATGTCCTATATAAATGCGGTCTACAATATTATAAAGTATATTTATTATTTGTGCCACTATAGTAGGCAATGCCATTTTAAACATCATTTTATTTAGATTGCCTTCTGAAAGTTTCTTTTCTTTTATACCATTCTCCATAATTTTATCCTCCTCTATATTTTCGTGTTAATAATTTCCTGCACAAAACATGACATATTTGTTTCTTTATTAAAACGCTTTTTTACATAACTGATGTAAAGGTGTTCTTTAGCCCTTGTCATAGCCACATAAAATAAACGCCTTTCTTCTTCTATATCATTATCAAGCACAGCTTTACTATACGGAATAATACCTTCATTGGCATCTGGAATAAATACACAAGTATATTCCAAGCCCTTTACACCATGCATTGTAAGCACAGATACAAAGTCGCTGTCTTGTTCTTCGCTATTTAACATAACTTTGTTTTTTCCTGCCTGCTCTTTTAATTCTTCACTATATAATTTAATATATTCAAACCATTTATCAAAACTTTTTTGTGATTTTGCCTCTTCTTGAATTTCATCAAGTACAGCCATAAAACTATCTACAGATATATTTCTCTGCTTTGCATATTCCTTAATATAATCATTATAGCCCATACTATGCCTTATAAAATTTACTGCTGCAAATGGTTTTAAACCTGAAATAAATTGTAAATCACTTTGAAACTGTTCTATTCTCTCTATCATCCACAATTTGTCCTTATAAAAAAATTTAAGTTCTTCTATATCAACATAAGGCTTAGTAAAAGCACTTCTATGTACATATCTTTTGGGTTTATTTATTATTCTAAGAAATAAAGCTCTGTCTCTATTGCCTATTGCAATCTTTATATATGCAAGTATATCTTTTGCAATCCAGTGTTCATATATATTTGCAATATATTCTTTCACTATAAATGGTATTTTATATTCCACAAGTTTTGAAATAATAGCTTGTGCTTGCATATTTGTGCGAAATAAAACTGCCATTTCTCTATATAATATATTTTGTTTATTATATTCTAGTATCTTATTACAAATATAATTATTTTCTTCTGTAGTATTGTCAAATTGTTTAAAATGTACTGGATTTTGCTTTTCTTTAAATGCTCTAAGTTTCTTTATAAGCCTATTTTTATTGTGCTCTATAAGATGACTAGAAGCATCTACAACTGATGATATACATCTATAATTTACACTTAAAATATACTGTTTTGCATCTTTATAATCTTTTAAAAACTGCTGCATAATATCAGGTTTTGCTCCACGAAAGCCGTATATTGACTGATCGTCATCTCCCACAATAAAAAGATTATTAAAAGGTTTTGCAAGAAGTTTTATAACTTCGTACTGAATACTGTTGATGTCTTGAAATTCATCTATTAAGATAAACGGATATTGTCGCTGCCACATATTTAAAATATCCTCTCGTTTTGATAAAAGTTCATAACAGTATACAAGCATATCATCAAAATCAATAAGTCTTTGTCTCATTAGCTCATTTTGATATTTATCGTATATTTTTTTTATTATATCTTCAGTACAGTCTTTCATTCCTCCTTTAATAAGGCTAATTTTAACCTCTAAATCATCTAAAAATTCATTTTCATCATGAATTTCTATATCAATACTTGATACAATTTCCCTTAGTATGCTTCTTTTTGTGCTGTCACTTATAATATTTGCAGCTGTAAAATTATATGCCACTTTAAGAATCATAAAAAAAATTGCATGAAATGTGCCAAACTGCACTTTGCCAGAAATCTCTCCTACTATATTATTATACCTCTTTTTCATCTCAATAGCAGCAGCTTTAGTAAATGTTATAACAAGTATATTTGAAGGATTTATTTTATGGTGTTGTACTAAATAGCATATTCTCTCTGTTATAACACGAGTCTTTCCAGAGCCTGGTGTGCCTATAACAAGACATGGACCTCTAAAATGCATAACTGCTTTTTTTTGTTCATTATTAAGACTTACCATTATTTATCTCCTATAGAAAAAAAGCTCTTGCTATACAAGTTTGCATAGCAAAAGCTTCTATATCTTATATCTTCAAAACTGTATACTG